>RFMT01000312.1 GCA_009927565.1 Acidimicrobiia bacterium | reverse complement strand
ATTTTGCGGCGCGATACACCTGAGCCACAAGTTTTATTGCAACTGCGCGCCGAATGGACACATGGTGGCGGCACATGGGCGCTACCAGGTGGCGCAAAAGACTCGCATGAAGATTCGGTTACAGCAGCGCTGCGCGAAGCCCATGAAGAGATGGGCATCAACATCGACGCACTGACCGTCAAGCATGTATTTTCAGACAACCACGGCCCATGGAGTTACGACACGGTTATCGCTCACGCGATGAACGACGCGGGTGCTCACATCGCCAACCCAGAATCAACTGCAACTAAGTGGTCGCCGATTGAGCAAGTTGAAAATCTCAACTTGCACCCAGGATTAAAGCAATCGTGGACCGCGCTCAAACCACTGACTATAAACTCACTAGAAATTTAGTTTTTTAAAGCGCCTTGGCGTAAAGTTCGTGCACTTCACCACGCGATGGATAGCGCGGAGTAGTCAAAATTGTCAAATCGCGTAGTGCGTCTTGTGTCAACGAACCGATGTTGTCACTTGTTGCGCCAAGTTCGCTGAGTTTGCGATTGGTGCCAACAGTCGACGAAAGTTTTTCTACGGCGGCAATCGCAGCATCTGGGTCTACTTCGGTACCCAGTGCTTCACCAACATTGGCGTATCGCTCGGCGACTACGTCGCGATTGAAGCGCATTACATGCGGCAACATCGTGGCCAGAGTCTGGCCATGAGCCTGATGCAACTGACCTGAAATTGGATGACCAAGTGCATGCACGAGACCAAGTTGTGGTCCGCTTGAAAATGCACGGCCAGCCAAATGTGATGCAATTTGCATATTTGCTCGCGCTTCGAGGTCGGCACCATTTTTAACTGCGATCGGCAGATATTTTGCGACCAGTCGAATCGCATGCAACGCCAGTGCGTCGCCATATGGGTTTGACTTCACTGAAGTATGAGCCTCGATTGCGTGCGTCAACACATCCATGCCACAAGCAGCGGTGCCCTTTGCTGGCATACCAACTGTCAAAGTCGGATCGAGCAAAATCGTGCGCGGACGAAGCAACGGGTTGATAAATAAAAGTTTGCGATGATGCGCAGGGTCGGACGTGTCGGTGATCAAACCGGCGCCGTTTGTCTCTGACGCCGTGCCAGAAGTTGTCGGAATTGCAATCGTTGGCAAGCCTGGCTTTGAAGCGCTGAATTTAGGTGCCAGTGTCGAAAAATCAATGCGATCGTTGGCGTCTAGTTCTGGGGCGAATGCCAAGCCAACATGGTCGACGCCGTTTGGTGCGGCGAGCGCGATGTATTTGCCGCAGTCCATCACCGAGCCACCACCAATCAATACGACGACAGTGCCGTCAAGGCCAAACTTATTGATCGCCGCCACACCAGCGGTCACATTCAGGTCAGTCGGGTTCGGTGACACCTGATCAAACACCTGCCACTTCATACCTGCAGTTGTCAACGCATCGGTAATCGGCTTTACGACACCGGCACCATTTACACCAGCGTCGGTGATGATAAATGCACGAGTGCCATGTGGCGAAACATATTGTGCGAGCGTTGTTGCAACGTTTGGTCCAGAGATTGTGCTTGACATCGGCTCAAGGCCGAAAGTACTTACTGCGGGATCCATTAGTTGTCTCCTTGTGCTTTTGCCGAATTTGCTCCGAAGCCTAAAGGCTTGCCTTCGTGTCGGGCAAGTTCGGCCCGACCAACGACATGCCAATGCACCTCATCAGGGCCGTCGGCGAGCCTAAGCGTGCGCTGACCCGCATACATTCTTGCAAGTGGTGTCCACTGCGAAATGCCGGTCGCGCCGAAAATCTGCATTGCTTCGTCGATTATTTTGCAGACGCGCTCTGGCACCATTGCTTTAACTGCACTCACCCATACTCGCGCCTCGGCGTTGCCCATAGTGTCCATCGCTCGTGCAGCGCGCAACACCATTAATCGCATCGCTTCAATCTCGATTCGCGCCTTGCCAATCACCTCGGTGTTCTTCCCAAGCCGAGCGAGTGGTTTACCAAATGCTTCACGGCTCAAACCACGACGCACCATCAGTTCGAGCGCACGCTCGGCCGCACCAATTGATCGCATGCAGTGATGAATTCGGCCAGGTCCGAGACGAACCTGTGAAATTTCAAAACCACGACCCTCACCCAACAGCATGTTTGACTTCGGCACTCGTACATCTGTAAATCGCAAATGCATATGACCATGTGGTGCGTCATCTTCACCGAACACGTGCATCGCACCGACTATTTCAACGCCTGGTGTATCCATTGGCACCAATATTTGAGAGTGTCGACTGTGCGGTGGACCGTCTGGGCTCGTCATCAACATGCAAATCAAAATTTTGCATCGCGGGTCACCAGCACCAGAAATATAAAACTTCTCGCCATTGATCAGCCATTCATCGCCATCGAGAACCGCGCGGCACTCTAAATTTTTCGCATCGCTGGACGCGACATCGGGTTCTGTCATCGCATACGCCGAGCGAATCTCGCCGTTCAACAGTGGTTCAAGCCACTTCTTTTTTTGCTCTGGGGTACCGACACGCTCGAGAACTTCCATGTTGCCTGTATCTGGCGCGCTGCAATTCAAACATTCTGACGCAATCGGATTCTTGCCTAGTTCAGCAGCAATATACGCATAGTCAAGATTCGACAAACCTTGACCAGTCTCCGAATTTGGCAAAAAGAAATTCCATAACCCGTTGGCTTTTGCCTTGGCTTTGATCGACTCAAGTAATTCGAGTTGTCCTTTGCCGTATTGCCAACGATCAGGTCGACCTTCGCCAAGTTTGAAATATTCGTCGGTGACCGGGTCAATCTCGTTTTTTATAAACGCAACAACGGCTTCATAAAGCGGCACAGCGCCCGGCGACATCGCCAGGTTCATCGCGTCGTCGGTGGTGATTCCTGAATGCATTTGTGGTGCTGCCATAACCCCACGCTACCCCTGCGACCTGACACGAATTCAAGTCGGGTCTCACAACTTCAATAGAAGGCACAACGAGAACTATCTCTATAGTTGAGTCGATGAAAGATCTTTTCTCTTTAAAAAATCGAGTTGCAATTGTTACAGGTGGGTCACGCGGCATCGGCGCGATGATCGTGCAGGGCTTCTTAGAACACGGTTGCTCACGCGTCTACATCACGGCGCGTAAAGCAGCCCAATGCGACGCCGCAGCCAAAGAACTTTCTCAATTCGGAGAATGCATTTCTATCCCGGGTGACTTGGCGACCCAAGCCGGAGTAATTGCATTTGCCACCGAAATCGCCAAGCGCGAACCTGCGATTGACATTTTGATCAACAATGCCGGCGCTGCCTGGATGGCAGAGTTTGATTCGTTTCCAGAATCTGGCTGGGACAAAACAGTCGACCTAATATGAAGACACCATTCTTTTTGACCCAGGCGCTTGCGCCGCAGTTGCGAGCAGCCGCCGCAAAAAACAAACATTTGGCAAAAGTCATCAACATCGCATCAATTGACGGCGTCTCAATCAACGAAATGGAAACTTATCCATATGCAGCAAGCAAAGCCGGACTAATTCACATGACAAAACGCATGGCACTGCGCTTGATTCAAGATGACATCGTCGTCACTGCAATTGCGCCAGGTGCATTTGCTTCAGAGATGAACAAAATTGCTCGCGATCACGGTGAAATGGTTGCTTCACAAATACCGGCAAAGCGCATCGGCACCCCAGAAGACATGGCAGGGGCTGCGATCTATCTCGCGTCACGTGCCGGAGATTATGTCGTCGGCTCGACAATCATCGTCGATGGCGGCGTCACTTACGCCCGATAGTTATTTTTTGGCCGGGTCGTAAGTCGACAAGAAGTTGCCAAGTCGGCCGATTGCTTCGGTCAAATCTTTTGCGTAAGGCAAAGTCACGATGCGCAAGTGGTCTGTAGTCGGCCAATTAAACCCAGTGCCTTGAACCACTAGCACATGTTCGGCGCGCAAGAAGTCAAGGACAAATTTTCTGTCATCAGAAATCGGGTAAACATTAGGGTCAAGTTTCGGAAACACATAAAGTGCCCCTTTTGGCTTTACACACGAAACGCCCTTTATATTTTCGAGCGCTGTTATCGCGGCATCGCGTTGCTCAAGCAGGCGACCGCCAGGTAAAACCAAGTCACGAATACTTTGGCGACCACCCAATGCAGTTTGAATCGCATGTTGTGCGGGGACATTCGCACACAACCTCATGTTGGTCAACATCGTGATGCCTTCGATATAACTTGTCGCGTGTTTACGCGGACCAGTCATCAGCATCCAAGCGGCTCGAAAGCCAGCAAGACGATACGCCTTCGATAAACCATTGAACGTGAGCGTAAAAACATCCGGAGCAATTGCGGCAAATGTCGTATGTACGGCGTCGTCGTAAAGAATCTTGTCGTAAATTTCGTCTGCCATCACGATCAGTCCGCGCTCGGCGGCAAGATCACCGATCTCGCGCAAGATTTCAGGGCTATAGACAGCACCAGTCGGATTGTTTGGGTTGATTACGACGATGGCTTTCGTGCGATCGGTGACCTTGGCCCGAATGTCTTCGATCATTGGCATCCAACCGTTTGATTCGTCGCACAAATAATGCACGGGGGTGCCACCCGAAAGACTTGTCGCCGCTGTCCACAATGGATAATCAGGTGCCGGAATCAAAACTTCGTCGCCCTCATCGAGCAATGCATTCAGGGCAATCTGAATCAGTTCGCTTACTCCGTTGCCGAGCCAGACATCGTCAACATCGGTTATGTCAATGCCTCGCGATTGATAATTCTGCACTACCGCAGTTCGCGCCGACAAGATGCCCTGCGAATCTGAATATCCTTGCGATGTCGGCAGATTACGAACCACCTCAACCAAAATTTCTGGCGGAGTTTCAAAACCAAAAGGCTGAGGGTTGCCGATATTTAGTTTGATTATGCGGTGACCTTGCGCTTCGAGTCGCTTTGCTTCGTCAAGAACGGGGCCACGAATGTCATACAAGACATTGGCTAATTTCTGCGACTGCATAATTTCCATGGCTTATCAGGCTACGCCGCTAGTTATAAGTAAATTCCCTCATAAAATTGCAAAGATAGAACCTTCAAAAATATTGCTCTTTTATAAGTTTGCGCCGATTGCCGACCCCGAGGCAATTCGACTCTGGCAGCGCGCATTGTGTGAGCGCTTCAGCCTCAACGGTCGCATCATTATTTCGAAACACGGCATCAATGGCACCGTCGGTGGACTCATGACGAACGTAAAGAAATACGTACGTGCGACAAAAGAGTTCGCGCCGTTCAAAAACATCGACTTCAAGTGGTCAGAGGGTGCGGGCGATGAATTTCCACGCCTAGAGATTCGAGTTCGAGATGAGATCGTGACATTTGGGAAACCCGAAGAAATAGTTGTCGACGAAAATGGCATTGTCGGCGGCGGTGTTCATCTCAAGCCGGTCGAAGTTGACAGTCTCGTCGCCGAACGTGGAGACGAAGTTGTTTTCTTTGATGGCCGCAGCGCATACGAGGCTCGCATTGGCAAATTTAAAAATGCTGTCGTCGCTGATGTGGCAACAACCCCTGACTTTGTTGGCGAACTTGAAAGCGGAAAATATGATCATCTCAAAGAAAAACCGATCGTCACATACTGCACGGGTGGTATTCGATGCGAGGTTCTGTCACTACTGATGAAGAACCGAGGCTTCAAAGAGGTCTATCAAATCGACGGTGGCATCGTGCGCTACGGCGAAGAGTTCGGCGATGACTCACTGTGGGAAGGCTCTCTTTACGTATTCGACAAGAGATTGAAAGTTGATTTCAGTGACCACACCAAAGTGCTTGGTAAGTGCGATTACTGCACATCAAGCACAAATCAGTTTTTTGACTGCGCAAATTTAGGGTGCCGTTGTCTATTTTTGCTCTGCCAAGACTGTGCAGATAAGTCGGCGCAGATTCTTTGCCCGAAGTGTCGGGCAAAGAACCAAACAGCCACTTAACTGGCGAGAAAGAGTTTCTTCCAGCCTTCGTGATCTTTGGCGAGCCCAGCACGAATCGCATCAACCACTTCGCTGCGCAAACGAAGCTTGCTTGCTGCGTGTGCAGCGGCATTGAGTGCCGAAAATGACTTTGCGATTTCAAGTGCGGCGGGCAAGAGTTCTGCTTCGGTCGCCACGACGCGGTCAACTAATCCATTTTCAACACCATTTGTCGGCGTAAAAGTCTCGGCTAGAAGAACTGCGCGCGAAAGTGCCGCGGGCGTCAAGCGCTGGCGCAATATTTCGATTGTCGACCACGGCATCGTCATGCCGATAGCCACTTCATTCGCCGAATATTTGAAGTTGCCAGCAACACCAATTCGATAATCGCCACATTGCAACAAAAAAACACCCATTGCGATCGCATGCCCACCACAGGCAATCACCACCGGAGTTTCAAAACTGAGCAGTCGCATTGCGATTTTGATGCCGCCGTCGAGCATGTCGACTGCTGATTGACCACCTGCCGCAAGCGTCTTGAGATCGAAACCCGCCGACAAAATGCCCGAGCGGCCAGTTATCACCACCGGCAATTTGGCTTGTTGAGCCTGGTCAAGCGCCGAGTTGAATGCTTGTTGCATCGACAGCGACAAGGCGTTGGCTTTGCCGTCGTCAAGTGTGATTACGGCAACGCCGTCAATGATTGCAAAACTTGCCAGCAATTTTTGGGTTTCGCTCATCGACTCATTGTACGTTGTACGAATTGTGAGAGATTAGTCGCAACGCCTCAATCGTGCAGTACGGCTGTTGTGTTTTCGCCGCGCAAAATTGTGATACGCGCAACGTTTGTGGCGAGTTCGTCGATTTCGGCGTCATCGTGCGAAACCAAGACAACCACCCCGTTGTAAGTTTCAAAGAAGGTCTTCATCGCGCTTCGCACCTCGTCTCGCGAAGTTGCGTCAAGTGACGTAGTCGGCTCATCAAGCAACAAAACTTCTGAAGGTGCCAGAAATGCCCGTGCAAGTGCTACGCGTTGACGCTGACCACCACTCAAGGTTGACGGCTTGCGCGATAACAACTCAGCCAAATTAAATTGTTCAATCGCCGAGTCGAACCTTGGTGTGTTTCTATACGCAGCACCGCGACCAAAAATCACATTTTTTTCGACAGTCAAATGCCCGAACAAACCACCACCTTGAAACACTGTCGCAACACCACGCAACTCAGGTTGCACAAACTGACTTGTCGTCGAATCATCGAATACTTTGCCGTTTAAAGAGATCTTGCCGGATGTACATGCAAGAAGACCAGCAATCATGTCAAGTGTCGAGGTTTTTCCTGAGCCGTTTTCGCCGGAGATCGCCAGCACCGCGCCTGGCGCGACTGTCAAATGAACTTCAAGATTGAACTTGCCACGTCGTAAGTGACAATTAATTTCGAGACTCATTGCCCACCCCGACGTAACGCAGAAACCCATCTGCCACGCAACGCGATGAGTACACTCACCGCAACAATCATCATCAAAGTCGATAGCGCCAACGCATCGTCACCGCCAGATTCGAGTTGGCTATAAACAGCCAGGGGCACAGTTTGAGTTCGCCCTGCCGTATTGCCTGCAAAGGCGATCGTCGCACCAAATTCGCCGAGCGCTCGTGCCCAAGTTAAAACAAGTGCTGCCAGCAACGAAGGTCGAACCAAGCCCAATGTCACAGTTACAAATGTTCGCCACGGCCCCGCACCAAAGGTTCGCGCAGCACCCACAATTCGCCGATCTACTTGGTCGAAAGCTGCCTCCATCACCAAGATAAAAAAAGGTGCCGCCACAAAAAACTGCGCCATTATCGCGGCGGTTTCGGTAAACGCCAGTTGAATGCCGAACCATTCGTCGAGCCTTGCTCCGACGACACCGCGGCGACCAAATGCGAAAAGCAACGCTACGCCACCTACTACAGGGGGCAAAACCATTGGCAAAACGCAAAAAGCACGCACAAGCGATTTGAATTTGAAGTCTCGATTTGCAAGTAGCCATGCCACCGGTGTGCCAAAAACAAGAGCCAGACTTGTAGCCACAAGCGAAGTGCGCAACGACAACACGAGCGCCGTGCGCGAAGTTTCGTTTGAGATCGAAGTCAGAAAACTCGACCAATCGGTTCGCCAAAAAACAGCCAGCACCGGCACAATTACGATCGCAACTGTCGGTAGGGCAATCAGCCACAAGCCTCTTGGGGCAGACAGGCCTCGCTTCATGGAAGAATGAATCCGTTTTCGGCAAGAACTTTGCGACCAACTAAAGATTTAGTCATTGAGATAAAGGCAACTATCGCGGAGTTGTCATTTGTTGTTGGTTCAGTGGCGACACCAATTGGATACTCGGCCAGCAAATTAAAGATTTCCGCGATTTTCACCGCGTCAACTTTGTCGCCAGCCACGAGACCATCAGTGAGATATGCAATGCCAGCATCGGCTTCGCCGAGGGCTATCCGCGAAACAACACCACTTGCGCTTGCCTCTCGACTCGCAACTATCAATGAAACGTTCGCCTTGCTCAAAACATCTGCTGCATACCGTCCACATGGTTGTGCGAGATCGCATAACACGACTTTCAGCCCGCTGCGTGTTAGATCGCTAAGTGTTTCAATCTTCTGTGGGTTGCCACGCTGAACGAGTATTGCCAATTTATTTCGTGCCAGTATCGAAACTGACTTTTGATCAATATCACCCGACGATAAAACTTTGTTCATGTTTATAGTGTCGGCCATGGCGACAATGTCAACTGGCGCACCTTGTT
>RFMT01000206.1 GCA_009927565.1 Acidimicrobiia bacterium | reverse complement strand
TGTATCAACGATAATTTTGCGACCTGTCAAACCCGTATCAGCATGCGGACCACCCTTGACGAATTCACCAGTTGGGTTGACGTAAACGGCGTAGTCATCTTTGGCGAACTGCGCAGGAATCACTGGACGAATTACTTGTTCAATCAAGTCTGGTCGGATGACGGTGTCGCGATTGATGCCGTCGGCGTGCTGAGTAGAAATCAAAACTGTGCGCAAACGAACAGGAACACCGTTTTCGTAGTCAAAAGTGACTTGAGTCTTGCCATCAGGGCGCAAATATGGAATTGCCCCCGACTTTCGCACTTCAGTAAGTTTTTCTGCCATTCGATGCGCCAACCAAATCGGCAACGGCATCAGATCTTCGGTTTCTGTGCATGCGTAACCAAACATCATTCCTTGGTCACCAGCACCCTGGCTGTTTAGTTTGTCTTCACCACTTTTGCCCGCACGAATTTCTTCGCTGACGTCGACACCTTGGGCGATATTTGGGCTCTGCTCGTCAATACTGACGATCACACCACAAGTGTTGCCATCAAAACCATAAAGTGCATTGTCGTAACCAATGCCTTTAATTACCTCGCGAGCGAGCTTCGGAATGTCGACATATGCACTAGTTGTAATTTCACCGGCTACAACGCAAAGACCAGTAGTCAGCAAAGTTTCACAAGCGACTCGACCATTGGCATCTTCGGCCAAAATCGCGTCAAGAACCGCATCAGATACCTGATCGGCCATCTTGTCGGGATGACCCTCGGTCACACTCTCTGAAGTAAATGAATATTTTTTCATTGACGCAGGTTTTTCGACTTACTCGGCGGTTTGCTCGGTTGTCGAATCTTGCATCGCGTCAAGTTCGGCTTGCTTCTCAGCGGCAAGCGCTGCTTCGTTTTCGGCCAAAACTTCTTCGATAGTTTTTGCAACTAGTTGAATCTTGCCTGCAGCAATTTCTTCGAAACTGATCGAAAGTGGCTTTCGCGCCGTCGAACTAACTTGCGGTGGCACCATATTGCCCAGACCATCACCGAGTTGATTGAAATACGAGTTGATCTCGCGTGCTCGTCGTGCCGAAAGCGTCACCAGAGAAAATTTCGAACCAGTGTGCCCCATCAGCGACTCAATTGCTGGGCTCATCATCGTGTCTTCGGTTGTCACTTTTGCCTCCTGGCGCTCAACACAAGGCGATCACATTTGGCTCGGCTTGCGGCTATTGAGTATAGCCCTTTATCTAACTAGACGTGCGCTGTTTACGCTCGTAGGCGATTATCCGACTCATCTCTTCGAGCGTCGATTCAAGGTCGTCATTGATAATCACATAATCAGCGATGGCTTTGCCAACTGGCTCTTCTTCTTCGGCTTTACGCAGACGTTTCTCTACTTTTTGATCAGCGTCACCACGACCACGCAAACGTGCTTTCTGTTCTTGTCTTGAAGGTGGCAACACAAATAGAAGCAGTGCTGATGTATTTAGACGCTTGACTTGCTGAGCACCATCAACTTCAATTTCGAGAACCGTGTCTTTGCCAGCAGGTGCATTCGGCGTCGGAGTGCCGTAAAGATTGCCAAGAAAGTCAGTCCACTCTAGAAAACCGTTGGCGGCAATATTTTCTTCAAACTCGCGCCTTGTAACAAACCTGTAAGCATCAGACGCTTCACCAGGTCGCTGCTCACGCGTTGTCCATGAGCGACTCAGCCAAAGTTTTTCATCACGCTGCACGAGTTTTTCTACAATTGTGCTTTTGCCGACACCACCAGGACCAGAAACAACAATCACCAAGCCAGAGTCGCTCGTACTCACTTAAGGACCTCAAATATTGATTCTCGTTGATTCTGACTGAGTTCACCGATTTTATGTTTATGCGAAATATTCAATTCATCAAGCACTTGACGTGCTCGAATTTTGCCAATCTGCGAAAACGACTCGAGTGCTTTAACTACATAAAGTTGCTTTAGCGGCAAATCATCGCTTGGTTGCAAAATAGACGATAAAGACCTTTCGCCGTTCGCAATTTGCTCAAGAATTTTATTCATCGCAACACGAAGTCGAAGCACGGCAGAAATCGCATTTTCACGAGTGTTGATATCAGCAGGCGACGTTGCCATTAATCCATTCTAGTTCTAAGCACTCAAATTGTCTTAGTTGTCGAGTGTTTTGAGACCGCCTCGATGCGATGCCGACGTGACCTGCGACCAATCAGAAATCGAATGCGCATTTGCCCACTTATGTAGTTGACGCAATATTTTGATTGGTGCTCGCGGATCAGCGAAAGTCGCGGTGCCTACCTGCACAGCATCGGCGCCTGCGAGCATCATCTCAGCCGCAGTTTGACCCGACACGACACCGCCAGCTCCCAAAATTTTGATCTCTGGCAACGCTGCACGCACCTCATAGATACAACGCACAGCGATCGGATGCAGTGCGGAACCCGACAAACCACCGCGCACATTTCCGAGCACTGGCAAACCAGTATCCGTATCGATCGCCATGCCGATCGCAGTATTGACCAGTGTCACCGCTTGTGCACCAGCCGAATGAACAGCCCGAGCAACGTCTACTAATAATGAAGTGTTGGGGCTCAATTTTGCCCACAGCGGTAAGTCTGCGGTTAAACACGACTCGATAACTTGGGCGCTCAGCTCGGCGTCGTGGCTAAACATTGCGTGATTTCCGCTCAGGTTTGGGCACGAAAGATTTACTTCAACCGCTGCCACCTGATCGCCCACTTCAGCCAACATCTTGGCAGCCTGCGAATAATCATCGATGCTGTGCCCCCAAATGCTGACAACAATTTTCGCGCCAGATTTCTGCAGCAACGGCAAATCTCGTTCGATGAAACTTGCAACACCACCACCCTGCAGACCAACTGCATTGAGCATCCCCGAAGTTGTTGGGTGCAACCGAGGTGCTGGGTTGCCAGGCCATTCAAAGTGCGCGATCGACTTTGTGACTACCGCGCCAATTTCTTTCAGCGGAAAATACGAATCAAATTCGGCACCGTAACCAGCGGTGCCCGATGCGGTCAAAATTGGTTCAGCAAGTTCGACCGAACCAATCGAAATCGCTTTGCGCTGCATTATCTGGTGTGAAATTCTTGAAGCGACTTAACAGCGAAGGGCCGATTGCGTTGCTCAATCATCCCTTGTACTGCTGCTCGCGCCGCACTAAGCGTCGTCACCACAGAAACGCGACAATTGTTTGCTGCTTTTCTAATTGCTTCGCCATCACTGCGAGTGCCATGACCACGCGGTGTATTGATCACAAGTACGATCTCGCCTGCTTCGATGAGTTTTACTGCGTCATCAAAGTTCTTGTCATCGGCTTTGCGCTCAGAAAACTTGCTGACAACTCGAGTTACCACGCAGCCATTTTCTGTCAGGTACTTGGCAGTACCCGATGTTGCCGCGATTTGAAGGCCCAACGAGGTTAAACCTTTGACAACTTCTATGCCACCCTCTTTGTCGCGATTGTTAAGTGACACAAATACGAGACCGCTCTCCGGAAGAGTCGTGCCCGCTGCAAATTGAGCTTTCGCAAATGCTCGCGCAAATGAGTCATCAATTCCCATTACTTCGCCTGTCGAACGCATTTCAGGTCCGAGCGCGGTGTCAACTTCGGCAAAACGATTAAACGGCAACACCGCTTCTTTTACAGAAACATGACCACCGGGAACTCGGTCGGGCAACAAGCCTTCTTGTCGTAATTGTGCGAGCGTTGCGCCAAGCATTACTCGGCTCGCAACCTTGACCAACTGCACTCCCGTTGCTTTGGCAACGAACGGAACAGTGCGACTTGCTCGCGGATTTGCCTCAATCACATACACAGTTGAGCCAGTTACGGCAAACTGCACATTGATCAAGCCGATGACATTCAATGCATTGGCAATCTTTCTGACGGTATTCTCTATTTCGTCGATAATTTTTGGCGACAAAGTGGCAGGCGGAATCGTGCAAGCCGAATCGCCCGAATGAACACCTGCTTGTTCGACATGCTCCATTACCCCGCCAATCAGAACCTCTGATGAAGCATCGCGAATTGCATCGACGTCAACCTCGATTGCATCTTCTAAAAATCGATCGACAAGTACGGGTCGCTCGGCTGATAAGCCACCTTCACGGCCGAGTGAACCAGCCTGATCCATCTCTTGCATCGCCTTTCTCAGTTGCGCCTCATCATGAACGATCTGCATCGCCCGACCGCCAAGCACATAGCTCGGCCGCACTAAAACCGGGTATCCAATCTTGTTGGCGATCTCAACTGCCTGATCTACGTTTCGTGCAGTGCCACCTGGGGGCTGGGCAATCGAGTTTGCCTCACACAACGCACTCCACTTTTCGCGATCTTCGGCAATGTCAATGCTCTGACTATTTGTTCCGGCAATTAAGTCTGCAGGTATTCGCCCGGCAAGTTTTAGTGGTGTCTGGCCACCCAAACCAACGATCACTTTTGGCTTTACGCCCGACGAAACTGTTTCAGCTTCAATTACATTCAACACGTCTTCAAGAGTTAAGGGTTCAAAATAAAGCTTGTCTGATGTGTCGTAGTCGGTCGAAACTGTTTCAGGATTGCAATTGAGCATGATGGTCTCGAACCCCGCGTCACGCAGTGCAAAACTGGCATGCACACAGCAATAATCAAACTCAATGCCTTGACCAATGCGATTAGGGCCGCTGCCTAAAATAATCACCGATTCTTTTGTCGAAGCATGAATTCAGATTCATCTTCATAAGTCGAATAGTGATATGGCGTCTGGCCGAGAACTCGGCACTGCAAGTATCAACCGCCTTATAAGTTGGTCGAACCCCCA
>RFMT01000265.1 GCA_009927565.1 Acidimicrobiia bacterium | reverse complement strand
ACCGGTCGACTTCGCATACGCCGTGCACACAGAAGTCGGGCACAGTTGCATGGGTGCTCGCGTGAACGGTCGCTTGGTGCCACTTGACTACAAACTTGCATCTGGTGATACTTGTGAAATTCTTGTTTCTCAAGGTGAGACAAGTGAACCGACCGAAGATTGGCTTGCGTTTGTTGTTTCGCCAAAGGCACGTAGCAAGATAAAACAATGGTTGACTCGCGAGCGACATGAAGATCTCGTTGAAAATGGACGAGATGAACTCGTCGAGCGACTACGTCAAGCAGGATTACCGGCTCAGAAGATTTTGTCCTCGCAGGTATTGCAAGACGAAGTTGCACTGCTCAATTTTGAGAGTGTAAATGAGTTTTTTGCCGCGATCGGGGACCAACGGGTTGACGCTGTAGCAACGGTTGAACGAATGTCGACACGCATGCGCGATGGGCTACAGCCAGATCAACTCTCGATGTCGTCAGTTGGTGGCAACATTTCGACTGCTAACCAAAAAAATGGTGTGCACATTGAGGGCATGCCCGATGTGCTTGTTCGTCTCTCAAGGTGTTGCACTCCAGTGCCGCCCGATGAATTAATGGGCTTTGTGACAAAAGGTCGAGGGGTGACAGTACATCGCGCCGACTGCGCGAATGCCGCGGCACTTGCTGAAGATTCGGCGCGAGTTGTAGATGTTGAATGGTCGTCCGATGGGGCAAACACGATGTTTGTCGCGGCAGTTGAAGTTAAAGCACTAGATCGCTCACGTCTTTTGCGAGATGTAGCCAATGCGCTTTCAGACGAGCATGTAAATATCGTTGCGTGTACAACGCACACCGGATCGGACAGAGTGGCTCGAATGCGATTCGAGTTTGAGTTCGCTGACCCAAGTCATTTGCAGTCAGTTTTGCGTGTGATCAAGCGGATCGATGGCGTTTACGATGCAAGTCGGGTGCTGCCGGGGGTTGAATCGATCTCGCTTGATGCAGAAGATATTGCGCACCCATCGGCGTCTAGATGATGATTCGCTTAAGTCTCCAAAGCGTCTAGCCTTCACGCGTGCCTGAATTCAAGACTTCGCCCGGTACCCGCGACATATTGGCGCCTGATTCTGCGCGTTGGCGGTCATTTCAAGATGTTTTTGCGCGGACGGTCGAAGCGGCCGGTTACAGCTACATCATTCCACCAATGTTTGAAGACTTAGATGTCTTTTTACGACTTGGTGAAGCAACCGAAGTGGTGACCAAAGAAATGTACGACTTTCATGACAAAGGAGGTCGCCATGTTGCCTTGCGACCCGAGCAAACGGCGAGTGTTTGTCGAGCTTTTGTCGAGCATCGTCCGACTACACCATGGAAAGTTTGGTATTCGGGCCCGAATTTTCGGTACGAAAAACCTCAGCAAGGCAGGTATAGACAATTTGACCAAGTTGGTGTCGAGGCTCTTGGTGCCGACGACCCGCTGCTCGATGCCGAAGTCATTGCATTGGCGGCGAAATTCTACGCAGACCTCGGTTTGAAAAAGGTGCATTTATCTATCAACACGCTTGGTGACGAGGGTGATCGCGAGAAATATTCGCAAAAGTTGGCAAAGTATTTAAGAGAAAACGAAAAGAGTCTCACCGCAGAAAGTCGTGCAACTCTGGAACGCAATCCGTTGCGAGTGCTTGACTCAAAACGTGAGCCAGACCAAAAAGTAATCGAAGCGGCACCTGTTATTCGAGATTCGATCAGCACAACGGCGAACGAGCATTTTGAAACAGTTTTACAGGCGCTGGATGCATTAAATATTGAGTATGAAATCAATAATCGTTTGGTGCGCGGGCTCGATTATTACCGGCGAACGACTTTTGAATTCACGTCAATTGCGCTTGAAGCCGCGCATACGGCAATTGGTGGTGGCGGACGCTATGACGGTTTAGTTGAAGCACTTGGCGGTCCAGCGACGCCAGGTATTGGCTTTGCATTGGGCCTAGATCGAACACTGCTTGCATGTGACGCCGAAAAAGTTTTTGGTGCACCGCTAACGGCTGTCGATGTTTTTGTTGTCGACACCGTCAACGGCCGTCATGCGCATGAGTTATGTCATCTCTTGCGCAGCAACGGCTTTCGTGCAGACCGTGCATATGACTTGCGAAGTATGAAGGCTCAAATGAAGTCGGCGGACCGAAGTGGTGCGAAAATTGCACTAATAATTGGCAGTGAAGAAGTCGAGAAATCGACCATAATGTTACGGCCCATGGGTTCTGGCGAGCAGTACTCAATTGCTCGAAAAGATTTGCTCGGCGAAGTTCGCAAAGCATTAGATATCAAATGAAAGCACAAAAAAGATGAACCAAAAG
This sequence comes from Acidimicrobiia bacterium, assembly GCA_009927565.1. Classification (GTDB taxonomy): domain Bacteria; phylum Actinomycetota; class Acidimicrobiia; order Acidimicrobiales; family Ilumatobacteraceae; genus BACL27. Next base: position 965 of record RFMT01000265.1, on the reverse strand, counting down.
TTGAACAGCACAGCACTTAGAACGCATTTGTGCGGAGACATGCGTGCTGAAAACGTAGGTCAGACAGTGACTTTGTGTGGTTGGGTCGGGCGACGACGTGAGCATGGTGAACACCTTGCCTTCTTAGACTTGCGCGACTTTAGTGGCATCGTTCAATGCGTGGTTGATAATTCGGTGGATGTCAGAAGCGAATGGGTAATCAGAGTTACTGGCACGGTGCAGGCAAGACCGGACGGCACGATCAATGAAAATATCCCAACCGGCAAAGTTGAATTGGTTGATTGCACGATCGAATTCTGAACAACGCCGAACCGCCGCCGTTTCCGATCGACCAGCGCGGTGACGATGTCGACGAAAATGTTCGCCTCAAGTTCCGTTATCTAGATATTCGCCGAGAGCGGATGCAAAAGAATTTGCGCTTGAGAGCAGCAGTCAACTCAGCGATACGCAAATCGATGGAGTCGCAGGGTTTTACCGAAGTCGAGACGCCTCTCCTGATGCCGAGCACGCCCGAAGGCGCCAGAGAATTTTTGGTGCCTTCTCGCAATGAGCCCGGTTCGTTTTATGCTTTGCCGCAGTCGCCGCAACTCTGGAAGCAATTGCTTATGGTCGCCGGCATTGATCGCTACTACCAGATTGCCAAGTGTCTGCGCGACGAAGACCTGCGCGCCGATCGTCAATACGAATTCATGCAACTCGATGCCGAGATGAGTTTTGTGAATAAAGACGATGTGATGGCAATGATTTCTACAGCGGTTATCGCTGCAGCGAAGGCTGCAACGGGCGTCGAGCCGCCTCCGATCGAACGCATGACATGGCATGATGCGATGAATCATTACGGCATTGATAAACCTGATTTGCGATTTGAAATGAAGTTGATCGAGATGACCAGCGTTTTTGCGAAAACTGAGTTCAAAGCGTTTGCCTCTGCCGAATCGATCAAAGCGATTTGTGTGCGCGCAGCT
>RFMT01000067.1 GCA_009927565.1 Acidimicrobiia bacterium | reverse complement strand
CATTCAGACAGTCAAACCAGAGGCAATTTAATGAAAACCTTCTTCTCTAGTTTTGGTCGGCTCTATCGAGGCGAAACAACGTTCGATTTCATTGGTAAGCGTATTTTTGGCATGACGATCTCACTCGTTATTGTTCTCGCTGGGGCGGTTTCGCTTGTGGTTCAACGCCTTGAACTTGGAATTGACTTTCGCGGCGGCGTCGCATGGGAAGTTCCGGCTGGCTCCCTTACCGACCAAGATGCGCGAAATGTACTTGACGCCAACAACGTTGAGGCATCAAATGCCAAAATTCAGTTTTTGACAGGCAGCGAGTTGCAGGTAATGCGAGTGCAGGTCGGTGACCAACCCGAAGCGGTTCGCCTCGCGGTTCAGAAGTCTTTTGCTGAGCTCGCCAAAGTTGAAGTCGAGGAGGTAAGCGTTGCGTCGGTTAGTTCGTCATGGGGTCGCAGCATTACTGAAAAAGCAATTCGAGCCTTGATTGCGTTTTTTGTCATTGTTTCGCTCTACATTTCTTGGCGTCTCGAATGGAAGATGGCTATCGCGGCATTTGTTGCGATGGTTCATGACGTGTTGATCAGTGTTGGCGTGTATTCACTGTTTGGTTTTGAAGTAACCCCTGCAACCGTTGTCGCCTTTTTAACGATCTTGGGCTATTCGCTATATGACACTGTGGTCGTTTTTGACCGAGTTCAAGAAAATGCAGAAAAATTTGCCACCTCACGTCAATCATTTGCCAACATCGCAAACATCTCGACCAATGAGGTGTTGGCGCGGTCGCTAAACACGACGCTCTCGTCGGCGCTACCTGTTGTTTCATTGTTGGTCGTGGGCTCTTTCATGCTCGGGGCCAAGAGTCTCGAAGAATTTGCAGTTGCACTTTTGGTGGGCATGTTGGCCGGTACGTATTCGTCGATTTTTGTTGCAGTTCCGCTTTTAGATTTACTTAAGCGTGACGAGCCGAGATACAGGCCATACAAGAATCAGATCGCAACAGGTAGCGCAATGTCCGAACTCATGGGTTTGGGTGAGAATTCAAGAACGATCGCTGCTTCTTCTGCTACAAGCGGTCTAGCAACAGATGCGAGTCAACCGGTCTTGAACACCACTGAAAAGCGGGTTACGGCTGTATTGACGCACCCACCGCGACCTCGAAAAAAACGTCGTTAGCACTACGCTTTAAACATGGCCACCTCATCAAGGGTGCTGCCGTGGCGGCGCCAAAATACAACGATTGCCGAAGAACTTTCGCCGTTGCTGACCGCCTATAAGTCAAGGCACCCAAAGGGTTCGGTTTCGCTGATTAATACAGCCTACGAAATGGCTCGAGCGGCGCATGCGAACCAAAATCGATCAAGTGGTGAACTTTACATCAATCATCCAATTGCTGTTGCTCGAATTGTCGCCGACATTGGTCTTGACGAAGTTTCAATAGTCGCGGCATTGCTGCATGATGCCGTCGAAGATACCGAGATTACAATTTCTGATGTCGAAAGCAATTTCGGTAGCGAAGTTTCGGCAATTGTCGATGGCGTCACCAAACTTGAACGCCTCCAGTTCGATTCAAAAGAAGCACAACAGGCGGCGACAATGCGCAAGATGTTGGTGGCCATGGCTCGCGATTTGCGTGTTTTGATGATCAAACTTGCAGATCGCCTGCACAACATGCGCACGATTGCCGCGGTGCCTCATGAGAAGCAGCAAAGAGTCGCGCAAGAGACACTTGATATTTATGCTCCGCTTGCTCATCGTCTTGGTATGCAAGAGATCAAGCAGCAATTAGAAGATTTGGCATTTGCGGCGTTGTATCCGAAGCGATATGCCGAACTCGATCATCTCGTCGCGACTCGGGCGCCCGAGCGAAATGTCTACTTGGCAAAGACAATAGGTCAAGTTCAACAATGGCTTGATGAAGTGAAAATCAAGGCCGAACTCACTGCACGTGGCAAACACCTCTGGAGCATCTACGAAAAGATGGTGCAAAAGGGTCGCGAATTCGACGACATCTACGACTTGCTGGCGATTCGAATTGTCGTTCAATCAGAAAAAGATTGCTACACAGTGCTTGGCGCGATTCACGGACATTGGAAGCCGATAGTGGGACGATTCAAAGACTACATAGCGATGCCAAAATTCAATCTGTATCAATCGCTGCATACGACTGTTGTTGGTCCGGGCGGCAAACCGATCGAGGTACAAATTCGAACACAAGAAATGCATCAGCGTGCCGAGTGGGGTGTGGCCTCACACTGGGCCTATAAAGACACCGTTACAGAAGGAGACATTGACTGGCTTAATCGCATCATTGACTGGCAAGGCGAGGTGTCTGACCCAAGTCAATTCTTGGAAATTTTGAAAACAGATCTTGAGCAAGACGAGTTGTTTGTGTTTACGCCCAAGGGTCGTGTGATTACGCTGCCAGTTTTGTCGAC
>RFMT01000068.1 GCA_009927565.1 Acidimicrobiia bacterium | reverse complement strand
CCGATCCGGCGATCACGACCGATCCGGCAGATCTGGACGACATCGGTTTACGCCCCAAATCGCTCGACGATTTTGTTGGTCAGCGCGAACTTAAAGAACATCTAGGCATAGTTCTTGAGGCCGCTCGAAAGCGAGAACAATCGGCTGATCACATTTTGCTTGCAGGGCCACCTGGTTTGGGTAAAACGACTATGGCGGGCATTGTTGCCAGTGAGATGTCGGCAAAGATCCACATCACTTCTGGTCCGGCCCTTGAGCGAGCGGGCGACTTAGCGTCAATACTCACCAAACTAGATGTAAACGATGTTTTGTTTATTGATGAGATTCACCGGCTATCTCGCCAAGTCGAAGAAATTTTGTATCCCGCAATGGAAGACTTTCAGATTGATATCGTCGTCGGCAAAGGACCATCGGCTTCGTCCATTCGACTTACTCTGCCTAAGTTCACATTGATTGGCGCCACCACTCGTACCGGCATGATCACCGGCCCGTTGCGTGATCGCTTCGGCCTCGTGGCGCGTCTCGACTTTTATGAAGTCGAAGAGCTCGAGCAAATCGTGTTGCGTACAGCGCGAATTCTTAAAGTGCCAATCGACAAGAACGGCGCGATTGAAATTGCGCGACGATCCAGAGGCACTCCGCGAATTGCCAATCGACTATTGCGTCGTGTGCGCGACCATGCCGAGGTGCGTGGCGATGGGCAAGTCACAAAAGAGAGTGCACGTCAGGCTCTTTCGGTTTTTGGCGTTGACGAACTCGGCCTCGACAAAGTTGATCGATCGATTTTGTCTGCTCTTTGTCGACAGTTTGGCGGTGGGCCAGTTGGTCTGTCGACGCTGGCGATTTCGGTTAGCGAGCAAACCGAAACAATCGAAGATGTTTATGAGCCATTTTTGATCCAGCAGGGTTTGTTGGCTCGAACACCTAGGGGCAGAGTGGCGATGCCGTCGGCATGGCAACACCTTGGCCAAACGCCGCCTGAAACTGCTCCAGAATTATTTTGAAATTGTTCTTCTGTGCGACTTGAAGACTTTGATTACAGCCTGCCAACCGAGCTAATCGCCCAAACACCAGTCGAGCCGCGAGATTCAGCCCGCTTGTTGGTTGATCAAGGTTCGCTTGTTCCGTTACATCGCCAAGTTAAAGACTTCATTGATTACTGTCGACCTGGAGATGTCGTGGTTGTTAACGACACGAAGGTGATTCCTGCACGACTGCGATTGGTGCGAGATTCAGGTGGCGCAGCCGAGGTTTTATTGCTCGAGCAAGACTCGTCAACGCCTTCCAAATGGGAGGCGCTAATTCGCCCCGCAAAGCGTCTTAAATTGGGTGAAACACTGTTTGCGGATGACAAATCTGAAATTGTTCGCATTGGTGAACGCACCAAGGCTGGTGACACATTCACTGTCGAGCTTGTCGGCGAAACGAATGGCGACGTTGAAGCCCTGCTAAAAAAATACGGCGAGATGCCACTGCCCCCTTACATCGAAACCCGACTAGTGCAGTCAGACCGATATCAGACCGTTTACGCCAAACGACCTGCATCTGCGGCAGCTCCAACAGCGGGGTTGCATTTCACGCAAAAACTATTGTCAGACTTGAAGACTGCGGGAATCAAGATACTCAGTGTTGACTTGACTGTGGGTTTAGACACCTTTGCCCCCGTGACATCTAAAAACCCGTTAGATCATCCAATGCATAGCGAGCACTATCGAGTTACTCAAGAAACTCTCGAAGAGTGCGCTCGAGCCGACCGGGTGATTGCCATAGGCACAACTGCAACTCGAGCGCTCGAGTCGGCTGCAACAAGTGGCGTTTTATCTGGTCGAA
>RFMT01000069.1 GCA_009927565.1 Acidimicrobiia bacterium | reverse complement strand
ATTGACCGACTTACGTCAGTAATTTTTTGGGGACCACCGGGCACAGGCAAGACCACTCTCGCCGAAGTCGTGGCCCTGACCACCAATCGCTACTTTGAAAGGCTCTCAGCCGTTAGCGCCGGCGTGAAAGATGTGCGCGAGGTCATCGAACGGGCGAGCGAGCGACTTGGCCAGTTCGGTCGAGGCACGATCGTATTTATTGACGAGATTCATCGTTTTTCGACATCGCAGCAAGACGCACTTTTGCCTTCAGTTGAATCTGGGGTGATTACATTGATCGGCGCAACGACGGAGAATCCGTATTTTGAAATTAACGCACCACTTCGAAGTCGATCAACATTGTTTCGCCTCGAACCTTTGCTCGTTGCCGATGTCAAAGAATTGCTACATCGCGGTGTCGAGGCTGAATCTGTCACGGCCGACGAAGAAGCGTTGGACACTCTGGCAAAACGTTGTGGCGGTGATGCTCGACAGGCGCTAACTGCACTCGAAGTTGCGTGTGCGCTCTCGCATGAGAATGATCGGCACGTAGCGATGAGTCATGTTGATGCTGCACTTGGGGTAAGTGCGTTGCGTTATGGCAGAGATGATCATTACGACGTAGTTTCGGCATTTATCAAAAGCGTTCGTGGTTCAGATCCGCAGGCAGGTCTATTTTGGCTTGCACGAATGCTTGAGTCTGGGGATGATGCACGTTTCATCGCAAGGCGGCTGGTCATCTTGGCGAGCGAAGATATTGGTATGGCTGACCCAAATGCGTTGGTGGTAGCAGTTGCGGCGGCGACTGCTCTTGAGCACGTTGGTCTACCTGAAGCACAACTTAACTTGGCGCAAGCAGTTGTTTATTTGGCCACAGCACCAAAAAGCAATCGAGTCGCTCTGGGTATCTGGGCAGCGCGCGAAGATATTCAACGTGGCGTCAATAGTGAGGTGCCTGCGCATCTTCGAGATGGCCACTACGAGGGTGCGCGAGAATTTGGTCATGGTGTTGGCTATGTGTACCCACATGACGACCCAAGGGGTTTTGTCGAGCAGCAATATTTGCCCGAGCCAAAGCCGGGCTCTCCAAAGATAAGCGGTGATTATTACCGACCTTCAAACCACGGCACTGAACGTGAAATTGCCAAGAATATGAATATTGTTTATGCAGATTCTAAGGCGCAAGACATGGCAAGCGAAGACAAATGATCGAGCGAATTTTTTGGCTTGCATTTGTTGGTGTGCTTGCAGTGTTGGGTCTGAGCTATTTGAAAAACAAGACCGCTCAAAACACACAACACTTTTCAGCCGATGCATTAATCGAAAGACTCATCTCGCTCAATTAAACCTGACGCCCTGTGTCAGATTGTGAATAGTAGGCTTGTCATTTATGGTGGCTGAAATTCGCTCTGCTAACGAATTAAGAAAGGCTTTCACGGGCTTTTTTGAGCAGCGCGGCCATACAAAAGTTGAGTCAGCAAGTTTGATTCCCCATGATCCGACG
>RFMT01000309.1 GCA_009927565.1 Acidimicrobiia bacterium | reverse complement strand
TGGTGGCAAACACAACGACTTAGACGACGTTGGTCGAACCAAGCGTCACTGCGTATTTTTTGAAATGCTCGGCAATTTCAGTTTCGGCGACTACTTCAAAACTGATGCAATACCTTGGAGTTGGGAGTTGGTCACCGAAGTTTTCGGCTTCGACGGCGATCAACTTTGGATAACCGTCCACGAAAGCGATGATGAAGCAGAACAAATTTGGCACGATCAAGTCGGTGTGCCCATGAATCGCATTCAACGTCTCGGTGATGCCGACAATTTTTGGCAGATGGGCGAGACAGGTCCGTGCGGTCCATGCTCTGAAATTCACATCGACCGCGGTCCCTCGTTCGGGCCAGACGGTGGGCCGCTGAACGATCCGAAGGGTGATCGATTTTTAGAGTTCTGGAATCTCGTGTTCATGCAATTTAATCAAGACAAAGATGGCAGCCGTACGCCATTGCCTAAACCATCTATTGATACGGGTGCGGGGTTAGAGCGAATCTTGGCTCTTAAGCAGGGTAAAGACTCAATCTGGGAGACCGATGTCTTGTTTCCGTTGATTGAACAAGCACAGTCAGCGACATCGTCAAAATACAAAATCGGCGACTACGAAGATAAACCGAGTTTTTCGCTACGCGTACTTGCTGAACATGCCCGATCGGCGACAATGCTTGTCAACGACGGCGTTTTTCCGAGCAATGAAGGACGAGGATACGTCCTTCGTCGAATTTTTAGGCGCGCGGTACGGCATGCATACTTGCTTGGCACCGACAAGTTGGTCATGCCGCAGTTGGTCGAAACGGCTGTTGAAATCATGCAAGAGGCTCATCCGACTTTGAAAACGAACAAAGATTTCATACTTGGTGTATTGACAAAAGAAGAAGAAAGTTTCAGACAGACTCTCAAAAATGGTTTGAACTTGCTAGAAAACGAGTTCTCGGCGATTAAGACTTCGAAGAAAAAATCAACCCTCAGTGGCAAGAGCGCATTTGTATTGCACGACACTTATGGGTTTCCGCTTGAACTTACCCAAGAGATTGCCGGTGAACGAAGCATCAATGTTGATATCGCCGAATTTGAGACCGAAATGGATGCGCAACGTATGCGAGCAAAGGCTGCGCGCAAAGGTGCAACAACCAACGACGATGTACTCGATCAGTATCGTCAAGTGCTTGACGCCCATGGTCAAACAAAATTCGTAGGTTATGAATTTGACACGTGCTCGGCCAAGGTGTTGTCAATCGTTGCCCTGGACGATTCACAAGTTGAGGTGTTTCTTGACGTGACGCCGTTTTATGCCGAGAGCGGAGGTCAAGTTGGCGACCGAGGCACGATTCGCTGCTTGAGTGGCGAGATCAAGGTGACAGACACGGTCTTCGCATTGCCCGGCTTGCGTAAGCATGTGGGTGTTCTTTCTGGTGAGATGTCTGTTGGTGCCGAAGTGATTGCAACTATCGATGTTGATTTACGTAATGCGACACGCAAGAATCACACAGCAACCCACATTTTGCATTATGCGCTGCGTAAAGTTTTGGGTGATCATGTGAAGCAGGCTGGCTCTCTTGTCTCAGCAGAAAGATTGCGGTTTGACTTCAGCCACTACGCTCCACTCTCGGCCATCGAAATAGAACAGATCGAACGAATTGCCAACTCTCAGGTCTTGACAAATTCTGATGTCAAAAACTACGAGACTACGAAAGACAAAGCGACTCAGGCTGGTGCAATCGCATTTTTTGGCGACAAGTATGGTGAAATGGTTCGTGTTTTAGAAGCGGGAGATTCAATCGAGTTGTGCGGTGGTACACATGCTTCGGCGACGGGCGATATCGGGCTTATCAAGATTGTTGAAGAGGGCTCCATCGGTTCTAACTTGCGTCGAATCGAGGCGGTCACAGGTCAAAATGCAGTTGATTATGTGATTTCAACTGCACGCACGATTCAGAAATTAAATGAATTGCTAGATACGAATTCTGCCGCACTTGTCGAATCTCTTTCGAGAAAAATTGCCGAGGTGAAAGAGTTGAACGACGAAGTCAAATCGTTGCGATCTGCAGCGGCTCGTGGTCGAGCAGCCGAATTCATTAGCAAGAGCAAGAAAGGTGTAGTTGTCCAACGAGTCGATGATCTTTCGCCTGGCGATCTAAGAGAGTTGGCAATGGCTATTCGTGCGAACAAAGAAATCAAAGCAGTAGTACTCGGTGGTGTGACTCCAACGGGAGGCGTTGCCTTGGTGGCGGCAACTGGGTCGGGTGTCAAGACGCCTGCAGGAGACTTAATCAGCCAGGCCGCGAAAATGGTTGGTGGCGGTGGTGGCGGTAAGGGCGACATAGCAACTGCAGGCGGCAAAAACGCGTCTGCTCTAGACGAGGCATTGCTCGTAGCGGCGCAAGCATCCGACAAAATTGTCTAGACAATCAATGCGTAGCCTCGGCATCGATCTTGGTATGCGAAGAATTGGGGTGGCGATGAGTGATAGTAGTGGTGTAATCGCCTCGCCGCTTGTTGTGTTGACTCGG
>RFMT01000304.1 GCA_009927565.1 Acidimicrobiia bacterium | reverse complement strand
CGTTCCGGTCTATTCATACGATGAGCGACTGACTTCAAAAACCGCAAACGAGTCGATGATGCAAGCGAACATGAAGGCCCAAGCAAGAAGACGAATAGTAGACAAGATTGCGGCCGCTGTGATGCTGCAAGGGTGGCTTGATCACGCAGATCGGAATCGCAAATGAAAAATGGCGACTCCACAAATTGGCAAGAAGACCCGTGGGACGGCCCTGATGCTTGGGGAGGTAGTGAATTTGAAGATGCAGTCGTTGAACGTAGACCAGATTCGCGAGTGGTATTTATAGCGCTTGCCGTTGTGATGGCGGTTGTAGTTTCGCTGATGATTGGCGGACTGTGGTATCTGCGTCAGTTGAATCCACCAGATTCTGTAGCGGGCGTGGTTCAAGCCGCGACCAACTTCACTGTGAATCCCGACGACACGGTTGCGAGTGTGAGTCGCAGACTTGAAGACGAGGGATTCATCGTCAATTCGCGCGTGTTTCAGTTTTATGTTGCACGAAAGGGTGGTATTGACCTGCAGCCCGGTTATTACTTGTTGACGCCACGCAGCCACATCGGCAACATCATGAAAGTTTTGAATACAAGTCCGTCAGCGACATTCACGAAAGTGACCTTTCCTGAAGGCTTTACGGTCTCCAAAATGGCGTCACGAATAGAAGAGAAAACTTCTCGAATCACAGCGCAAGACTTTTTGGCTACAGCCAACAACCCTGCCTTTATGTCAAACTTTGGTCCGAATGACCCAAGTCGGCTTGATGACGCCGAATTTCGATTGGAAGGGTTGTTGTTTCCCGACACCTATCAAATTCTGGCGACGAGGGCTCTTCCGGGGTGATTGATCGGATGCTGCGTTTGATGGAGCGCGTTGGCATTCAAGAAGGTCTTGACCAGGCAAAAGAAAAAGTTGGGCGCTCACCATATGAGGTTTTGATCATCGCCTCACTGATTGAGCGCGAAGCGAAATTAGAAGTCGACCGGGCAAAAATTGCGCGAGTTATTTACAATCGTCTTGAAAGAGGCATGCCGTTGCAGATTGACGCGACGCTCTATTACAACGCCGACCCCAATGCCACCTTCAGTGACTTAAAAGCGACCGAAAGTCCGTACAACACATATAAGTCAAAAGGATTGCCACCAACACCAATTGCTAACCCGGGTAGGGCAGCGATTCGCGCGGCACTTAACCCTGCGCCGAACCCACCGCTTAGCGACCCGATTTGCAAAGGTATTAAACAGGCAGCCAACTGTGCATACATTTTTTATGTTCTGAGCGATGACAAAGGTGGTCACACGTTTGCAGCGACTATCGAGGATCACGAGAAAAATGTTGAGGCTGCGCGTGCTGGCGGATTCTTACCTTGATCAGTAGCAGTCATGATTCGGGTACACGATTAGCGGCGGTAATAGGTAATCCTGTCGCGCAAAGCTTGTCGCCGATAATACACAATGCAGTATTTGAATCTTTGAAAGTTAAGTGGCTTTATCTTGCATTTTTAGTTGAGATTGGCAAAGTTAAAGATGCGCTTGACGCAATGTCTGTGTTTGGTATCGCTGGTTTCTCGGTGACGATGCCGCACAAGAATGAAGTTGCAAGACTTGTGCGTGAACTGGGTGAAATTGATGAGATAGTCAGATCAACCAATTCAGCAAACACAGTCATGTTGCGACAAGATGGTTCAATCTTTGCAACGAATACAGATGGTCAAGGTGCGTGCAACGCGATTGAGGCAAAGAGCACGCAGAAGATCGCAAATAGTCGAGTAGTAGTTCTGGGCGCGGGCGGTACAGCCAGTGCTGTCGTTTATTCGTTGATCAAGAACGGTGCGAGCGAAGTTGTGATCGCTAACCGCACGCCGGCAAATGCAGAAAAGATCGCGAGCAATTATGAGAACTGTCGTGTCAGTTCAAATCTTGATCGTGAGATTGCCAACGCTCAGATAATTATCAATACGACGCCGGTTGGGTTCAATGCGAGCGGTGCAAAAAGTAGCGAGAGCGTTCTTGCACCAATCGATCTGAATCTTATAAATGAGACTCACACTGTTCTAGATGCGGTATATCGTCCTTTAGAGACGGGTTTGTTGTTCGCTGCAAAAAAAGTCGGAGCACAAGCAGTGGATGGTCTTGAGATGTTGGTACATCAAGCATCCCTGCAGCAAGAAGTTTGGTTGGGTACGCGCGGCGATACAGAATTAATGCGTCGCGCGGCTTTAGACCGTCAATAGATTCGTCGCTGTAACTGCATTCTCTTTTAATGCCACTGTGCTGACTGAGCCTCAGAGGTAGCCTGATATTCATGCTTAGATACCTCACAGCGGGCGAGAGTCATGGCCAAGCCCTAGTTGTGATTGTTGAGGGTCTGCCAGCCGGATTAGAAGTAACTTCGCAAGATGTCAATGCTGAATTGGCACGACGTCGTTTGGGTTTTGGACGTGGACCCCGACAAAAATTTGAACAAGATGAGATCGTTCTGATTGGCGGCATTCGTCATGGTCGCACACTTGGATCTCCAGTTGCGATTGAAATCAAAAACAGTGAATGGTTTCGTAGCGACGTTTGGCATGAAGAAATGTCTCCCGAACCTGGTAAGACCAAAAAACCTTTGACTCAGCCCCGCCCCGGTCATGCCGACTTGACAGGCATGCAGAAGTACGGTTTTGATGACGCTCGCGACGTGCTCGAGCGTGCAAGTGCACGTGAGACCGCCGCACGGGTTGCGGCCGGGGCTTTGGCGAAACTATTGCTCAAACAGATAAATGTTTCTGTTTTTTCGCACGTCCTGCAATTGGGGTCGGTGCGAAGCGAAAATTTGGTGCGCCCGCAAATTTACGATCTTGACCAGATCGACGAGTCTCCTGTGCGCTGTTTTAATCCCGAAGCCGAAGCAAAAATGATTGCCGAAATCGAAAGTGCCGCCAAAGACGGCGACAGTTTGGGCGGCATCGTTGAAGTGCTTGCCTATGGCATGCCCGTGGGTCTGGGTAGTTATGTTCACTGGGACCGCAAACTCGATGGTTTGTTGGCCCAAGCGATTATGAGCATTCAAGCTGTCAAGGGTGTTGAAATCGGAGACGGCTTTGAAGTTGCGGCACGACGCGGCAGCAATGCTCACGATGCAATCGTTTGGGACGAGTCTTCAAACAGATATTCGCGTGAAACTAGTTTGGCTGGCGGCACCGAGGGCGGCATGTCGACGGGTGAAATGCTTGTTGTTCGAGCGGCAATGAAGCCTCTGGCGACTTTGAATCGTCCATCCTTGAAAACTGTTGACACCGTAACGAAGCAAGAAACAGTGAGTTTTAAAGAGCGAACCGATGTCACTGCGGTGCCTGCAATGGGTGTTGTTGCAGAGACGATGGTTGCCTTAGTTTTGGCCCAAGAGGCGCAGCGCAATTTCGGAGGCGACAATGTTGACGACTTTGTACGAAACGCCCAGAGTTTTGCGAAGAGAATAAGTTGAAGTTGATCGTATTAGTTGGGTTAATGGGTTCCGGTAAAACGACTGTTGGGCGAGAACTTGCCAAAAAATTGAAACTCAATTTTGCCGATTCTGATGAGTTGATCGAGAAACGCGCCAAGCTCTCGGTGCGCGAGATTTTTGTAGAGAAAGGCGAGACCGAGTTTCGTCGGCTCGAGACCGATGCGTTGTTAGAAATCTGCTCAAAAGACGAACCGATGGTTCTGGCTGTCGCGGGTGGCGCCGTAGTTTCCGACAAAAATCGGGCGTTGCTAGCGCAACGCGCTCGCTGTGTTGTTTGGCTAGACGCACCCACGTCAACTTTGGTGGGTCGAACAGGCCGAGCAACGCACAGGCCATTGTTGGATGGCGACCCAGTAGGAACTTTAAACCGAATGCGATCTGACCGCGAGAGTCTTTATCAACAGATCGCCACACATAAAGTTGCTACGCAGTCGTTGAGCGTCAATCAAGTTGTCGAAGAAGTTATCGAGCAATGTGGGCTGTCTGCCATCTCAGGAGAGCATAAGTGAAGACACACAGAATCAAAGTTGCGCTAGGTGATCGCTCATATTCTGTTTTGGTTGGGCATGGAGTGATAGATCAAATTGATGAGGTGTTGCCAAAGTCGGCGAAGCGAGCAGTAGTGATTACGCAGAGCACGATCACACTTCAACCTGAACTTAACATTCCAAGTACGACAGTGGTGATCGGCAACGGCGAAGAGCACAAGAGCCTGCAGACAATTGAGATGCTGGCGCAGAAGTTTGCTGAATTTGGGCTAACCAGAAACGATGTTGTAATTGGAGTCGGCGGAGGCATGGTTACTGATATTGCGGGTTTTGCCGCCGCAAGTTGGCACCGAGGCACAGCCGTTGTGCATGTAGCGACTTCTCTGGTCGGTATGGTCGACGCAGCGATCGGCGGGAAAACGGGTGTGAACATTTCACAAGGCAAGAATTTGGTAGGTGCGTTTTGGCAACCGAGTGGAGTGCTGTGCGATCTTGATTCGCTTAAGACTTTGCCTCAACGTGAATTGCGCTGTGGTCTGGGCGAAGTTGCTAAGTATCACTTTCTAACGGGAGATGACCTTCTTGCTCTTGAAATGCCTGAACGAATTGCAAGATGTGTCGAAATTAAGGCGAAAATTGTTGCGGCCGATGAGCGCGAGAGTGGTAGCCGAGCGCTTCTCAACTATGGACATACATTGGCGCACGCTTTAGAGCGATCGAGTAACTTTTTCGTTGGCTCACGGTGAGGCGGTCGCGGTCGGGATGATATTTGCTGCGCATGTAGCGCATGCAATGAAGCGCATTGACAAATCACGAGTTGAAGAGCACTATCGAGTGATTGGCGAAACATATGGGCTCAAAGTTAAGCCAGACGAAAAAGTCGACAGATTAGCGCTAGTTGAATTAATGCGTCGTGATAAAAAAGCAGTCTCTGGTCTGACGTTTGTATTGGACGGACCATCGGGTATCGAAGTTGTAAGTGGTGTAACCGAAGCCCATTTATCTCAAGCTTTTGACGCAATGCAACTGAACGAGAAGTAATCTGTAAGTCATGGCCAAGGCAAGCATGCAGTCAAACTTGCAAACAGTTCTGGTGCTTAGCGGACCAAATTTGAACTTGTTGGGCCAACGCCAGCCAGAAATCTATGGCACTGACTCACTTCAAGACCATATGCGTCGAGTCGCAGAAACTGCAGAGCATCTGGGTCTGCAGATAGAGATAGTTGGCGCGCAAGGCGTTGCCGAACTGGTAGAGGCGATTCATTCGGCGCGAGGCAGGTGTGCCGCGATCATTATCAATCCGGGAGCATTGACGCACTTCGCGTGGAGTCTGCACGACGCATTGGCAAGTTTTGCAGGACCGATCGTTGAGGTGCACCTCTCGAACCCGGCTACTCGCGAACCATGGCGTCACGAAAGTGTTGTTGCGCCAGTCTCATCTGGTTCGATCGCTGGCTTTGGTGCTGACTCTTACGTGTTTGCCGTGCATGCAGTCGCGACATTGTTGGCCAGAAAGAAATAGTTTCGTGAACATTGCATCACTCGACGCTGCAAAGAAATTGTCACCACTCGTTGTAAGTGGTCGTGACAAATTGGTTCGTGCAGAGATGCAGCGTGCAGGTGCCAGCAGTGACAGTGCGTTGCTAGTCGTTGACCTCAACAACATTCGTTGGCTTACGGGTTTTACGGGTTCTGCTGGCACCTTAATCGTGCGACCCGACGACATGGTTCTTGTGGTTGATGGTCGTTATGGAGACCAGGCTCGCGAACAGATTAAAAACTCTGGCGCTAATTGTGAGGTTGTCGAAGGGAGAAGTGCCGTCGCACTGCGCGAGGCTCTGGTCATCGCAGCAAAAAATATAAAGATAGTGCATTTTGATTCTGCTGAATTGACGGTCAGCCAACTCGAAAATATGACCGAACAATTGGCGAGCGAATTGCGCAAGATTGCACCAATCGTGCCCAACTTGCGACGCCGAAAAACCGAACCGGAGATTGAGCGAATGCAACTTGCAGCA
>RFMT01000070.1 GCA_009927565.1 Acidimicrobiia bacterium | reverse complement strand
CTGAGAACTCGATCGGCGATGAAGGTTTGATTGTCATGGTTTATTGCAGTTGAAGCGCTGCGTGATCTTCGTCGGCACATGAATTGCAGAAATGCAGAACTTGATTGTTGATTTCTTGGTCACTCCAACCCAAAAGTGGGGCGACCAGCTCTGCGACACCTCGGGCGCTATCGACACTTGCACGCCGATTAATGATTCGCGCTCGAGTTCGGCGCGACAAAATATCGTCAAGCGTTCGCGCCATCTCGTATTGCACTGCAAAGACTGCCTCGGCACGTAAATAGGGCAGACCGGCAACTAACGGTTCGCCGAGTCTTGGGTCTTGTTCGATCATTGCAACGATATTTTTGGCTTCGCTACCGAAGCGCGAAGAAAGATGCAATGTTTGTCGATCAGATGTTTTTCTGGCACTCGATTCGGCGCCAATAACCTTTAAGTTCTTGGTCTTGCATCGGGCAGTTTGATTGAGCGTTTCTAGAACTTTGTCTACAGTGTCTTGAGCCATCTTTCGATACGTCGTCAACTTGCCACCAGCGATAGTGATTACGCCAGACTTTGATTGCGAAACTTTATGGCGTCGTGACAAGTCGGCAGTTCGAGAGCTGATTTTTTCTCCGCTCACACTCTTCACGAGTGGTCGCAAACCTGACCAAACTGCCGTTACATCATCGGCGGTTATTTTCGTCGTTACAGCGGCATTCAGCGCCTTGAGAACGTAGTCAATATCGATACGGGTGCAGTGTGGGTCATCGATCGAACCCTGGTAATCAGTATCAGTCGTACCGACATACGTGTATTGATACGTTCCGTCGTAATTTGAGATCCACGGAATTAAAAACAGGCTTCGCTTGTCACCAGGCACCGGAATAACCACGGCGATGTCGTTCTTGACGAGACTCCAGGGCACAGTCAGGTGAACGCCCTTTGCCGGGCGAATCGATTCTGGGTTCTTGCCTTCGTCTGAGGTCATAACTTCGTCAGACCATACTCCAGCGGCATTTACGACGATGCGTGCCTTTATCTCGAATGCTTCAGCGTCGTGTGGTTTCACAACTGCTCCGCAGGCACGCCCCTGAGCATTGTGCAGAATCTTTTCGACTCTGGTGTAATTCAACACCGATGCGCCGTAACTCGCAGCAGTGCGTGCCAGCGCAACGCAGATTCTTGCGTCGTCGGCCATTGCGTCGAAATACAAGTACGCCGACCCAAGCCGTTTGCGCTCCATCGTTGGCAGGTGGGCGAAAGCCTTTTCGGCGTTTAGCCGGCGGTGAAACTTGCCGATTCGCCAACCACCTGTCAGGTCATACATCCATAGAGCGCTGCCAAGTGCGCGAGCAATTTTACGAGACACAACACCATCACGCTTCAAAATTGGAATCATGAAAGGCAAAGTTTGCACCAGGTGTGGCGCATTGCGCTTGAGGCGATGACGTTCATGCAGTGCTTCATAAACGAGCGCGACCTCTCCTTGTTGTAGATATCTCACGCCGCCGTGAATCAACTTGCTGCTTTTTGACGATGTGCCCGACGC
>RFMT01000369.1 GCA_009927565.1 Acidimicrobiia bacterium | reverse complement strand
GGGCCTGCTCGATCGCAACGACAAGTGGTTGCGCCATCGTTTCGAAGAAATGGGTGTCATCCAGTTCGAAAATATGGAGAACACCGGCGATGAGTACCTGCAGTTCGAACTTGGCAAAGAGTTCGTACCGCCGGCGCACTAACCCAGCCATTTAAATCGGCGGTTTGCACCGTTGCACTAACAACTAGTCTCTGCCTATGCCAAGATTCGGTCAAGTTCTCACTGCAATGGTGACGCCGTTCGACAAGAACGGTGAGTTAAATCTCGACGGCGTGCGTCGTTTAGCCAAATGGTTACAAGAAAACGGCAACGATGGTCTAGTCGTTGGTGGCACAACGGGAGAAGCATCGACGCTGACAGACGATGAAAAACTTGCTTTGTTTGCAGCGACCGTAGAAGCGGTGACGATTCCGGTTATTGCCGGCACGGTCACCAATGACACGAAGCATTCGATTCACCTGACCAAGGAGGCTTCAAAGCTTGGCATCGCTGGCGTCTTGGCTGTTGGCCCTTATTACAACAGGCCCTCGCAGGCGGGCATTCTTGCTCATATGAAAGCTGTTTGCGCGGCGACGACGTTGCCGGTGGTTGTCTATGACATTCCGGTGCGAACAGGCCGAAAAATTTCCACTGCCTCGTTGGCAAAGCTGGCCAACGAAGTAAAAAACGTCGCGGCATTAAAAGATGCAAGTGGCAACCCAGCCGAAACTGCAATGTTGATGACGCAGGTACCAAAAAGTTTTGAACTGCTCAGTGGCGATGACGGTTTGACTTTGCCGCTGATGTCGATTGGGGCAACAGGTGTAATCGGCGTCGCAACCCACTGGACGGGTGTTGATCATCAAGAAATGTTTAAGAAATGGAACTCGGGTGATATTGCCGGTGCGCGCGCCGTGAATTCGCGAATGCTCGAGAGTTTTGCCTTTGAAACTGGTGACGACAATCCGAACCCACTGCCGAGCAAAGTGATGATGAATCATCTCGGTCTTGACGTAGGCGAGGCAAGATTGCCGATGGGCCCGCCACCAAGTGGTTTGGCTGAACGTGCTGAAAAAGTATTCAGTAACTTGCAAGTGGCTCGCGCTGCGGCAACGAAATAGTGTCGCGAAAATTCGTTAAACATAAATCAGCGATCTTTTTTGATGTCTAAACCCGTTCGCATCGCATTTCTTGGTGGTCTCGGCGAAATCGGCCGAAATTGCATGGCTATCGAGCAAGATAAGAAGATTTTGCTGATTGATTGCGGTTTGATGTTTCCGAAAGCCGAACACGGTGATGACGTCGACGTGATTATTCCAGATTTCACCTGGCTGCTTGAACGAAAAGATCGCATAGTTGGTTGTGTTGCAACCCACGGCCATGAAGACCATGTCGGAGCATTGCAATATTTGCTGCAAGACGCATCTTTCCCGTTGTATGGCTCGGCGCTGACTCTTGGCCTTGCACGCAATCGAATTGCCGAGGCACGACTTACCGACAAAACGAAATTTCTTGAAGTCAGCGACAACGATCGCATCAAGATTGGGCCGTTTGACGTCGAGTTCATTCCGGTTACACATTCAGTGCCTCATGCCCATGCAATTGCTTTGCATACAGCACAGGGCGTGATCGTTCACTCGGGCGACTTCAAGATTGATCTAACGCCCGTTGATCATCGTCGCACCGATCTGGCGCGTCTTGGTTCGCTTTCTTCAAACGAAGGCATTCGTTTGTTGATGCTTGATTCAACAAACGCGGGCGAACGAGGTCACGCACCTAGTGAGTCTGACGTCGGTGTTGTGTTACGAGCAATCTTCAACGAACATCGAGGTAAGCGAATAATCACCGCAAGTTTCGCCAGCCACATACATCGTGTTCAACAGATTGCTGATGCAGCGATAGATTCGGGTCGAGTCGTCGTGCCACTTGGTAGGTCGATGATCAACAACATTCGTCTTGCTCGAGATCTGAAAGTTTTGACGATTCCTGAAAAGAGCCTGGTCAGTGCAGACTCACTTGGTAAATACGACGATGAAGAGATCTGCATAATTTCGACGGGCTCACAAGGTGAAGCAATGTCGGCGCTGACAAATCTCGCCAAAGGTGATAGTCGCTACGTAAAAGTTGGCGAAAGCGACGTAGTTATTTTCTCGAGTCATGCCATCCCCGGCAATGAGCACAACGTCAACAAGGTTATTGATGCGCTTTTGCGTCGAGGGGCGACGGTCGTTCACTCGGGTATTGCAGATGTGCACGCTACGGGTCACGCTCAAGCCGAAGACTTGAAGACATATTTAAACGTCACCGAGCCACAGTGGTTTGTGCCGATACATGGCGAATACCGCCACATGGTTGCCAATGCCGAATTGGCAAGAATCATGGGTGTTGCACCGCGAAACGTTTTGTTGTGTGAAGACGGTGACTTGATCGAAATTAGTGATGGTGGTATTGATTTTTCTGGTCGTATTCCTGCCGAATTTGTTGTGCCACAAAAGTCGCGACGCGCGGGCAAAAAATCAAAAGACAAACCGACTAAGAAACCCAAGAAGCACTAGTGGCATAAAGCTGTTGCCGAGTTTCAGGTGGGCTAGTAATCCCACTTGCAAACAGACCCCATTGGTACTGTTGATTTATGGCAAAAGTGCCCAAATCTAAATCTGCGCGCCCGAATAAGGGTTCGCGTAGCGCTGCTGGCAGGGGCGGGCCGAGAACTTCGGGTCGTGGCGAGTCGCAACGCGCCGACAATGTTCGACCAATTCGGGCATTGCGTGAACACGACATTGAAGACGAGCCCACTCGATATCGAGTTGTTTCACAGCATGGCCCTATTTTCGGTGGATTATTCGAGGGCCGCGCACACGAATTTAGCGGTTTAGGTTTAATTGCCTTTGGAGCGTTGCTTGTTTTGTCGGTCTATCTCAAATTGGCCGGCCCACTTGGTCGGGCGCTAGATACATTTGCTTCGGCCACCATCGGTGTCGGCAGATTCTTCTTGCCGATTTTGTGCATTGGTTTGGGTGTCGCACTTGCGCGACGCAAGAGTTGGCACAATCGAGTTCGAACATCGATCGGTTGGACATCACTATCGGGTGTGTTGCTCGGTTTGACCCACGTGTTTTTCAGCGATGCCGAGAATCGCACAGGCGGATGGTTTGGATTTTTGGTGGGCGAGCCAATGCAAAATTCGCTCTCAGACATTGGCGCGACAGTGTTGTTGGTCGCACTGCTTGTCGGTTCGATCATGCTCGTTTCTGGCAAGTCAGCGCCAGAGTTGCTTGAGGTTTTGCGAAATGCATTGCGAAGAATTAGTGGCAAAGTTTCGTCGGCAACCGAAAATCTTTCTGGTGCCCTTGACGAAAATCGAATTTTTGACAGTGAAAATACTGGTGGGCACGGGGGTTTTGCACCACAAGATAATCAGCGCCCTGAACTTTACGACTACGCACAAGACGGTCTTGACGACGATTTTCACGACGAAGATAAACAGCCACGTCGCGAACGCAAGCGTCGTGAAAAATCTGAATCAAACGCCGGGTCGAAGCCCGTCGCAAAACCAGCAGCGAAACTCGCACCAGTCAAAGGTGAGTCGCAACAAATTCCGCTTGGTCCGAGTGGTCAGCCCAGCAATTGGGTGTTGCCTGAACTTGAATTTTTGTCGCTGACCAGCAACAAGAAAGCCAACGAAGAGGCAATTCGTGAGCGCGGCGATCAGCTTGTCGCTGCACTTGCTTCGCACGGAGTAGACACCGAACTGGTGGGCTACACGCGAGGGCCAACGGTAACTCGCTATGAGTTGTCGCTCGGCGACGGCGTCAAGGTCGCAAAAGTGACGACTCTTTCGCGCGACATCGCTTACACGATGGCTGCAACTGACGTTCGAATTTTGGCGCCGATACCGGGTCGTTCAGCAATTGGTATTGAAGTGCCAAACGAGCAGCGTGAACTGGTCTCAATTGGTGACTTGTTGATTTCACAAGAGGCTCGCACGGCGAATCATCCGCTGGATGTTGCAGTCGGTAAAGATATTTCTGGTCGACCAGTTTTCTTGAACATTTCGACAACGCCGCACTTGTTAATCGCTGGCGCGACTGGCGCAGGTAAATCGAGCGTAATCAATTGCATCATCACATCGGTGTTGATGCGGGCCACACCAGATCAGGTGAAATTGATTTTGGTTGACCCGAAACAGGTTGAAATGGCGCAATATTCACGGTTGCCACACTTGTTGACTGCGCCAGTTACGAACCCGAAGAAGGCTGCGAACGCACTTGGTTGGGCAGTCAAAGAAATGGAGCGCCGATACGACGTTCTTGTCGAGGCGGGCTTCAGAGATGTCGTTGGTTACAACGCGGCTTACGACCGTGGCGAAATGTCGCCGCAAGACGGTCAAGAGACAGACAAACAGTTTTCACGAATACCTTACATTTTGATTGTTGTTGATGAGTTGAACGACTTGATGATGGTGGCGGCGCGAGACGTCGAAGACTGCATCACGCGCATAGCCCAAAAGGCGCGAGCGGTCGGCATCCATTTGGTTGTGGCAACTCAACGTCCGAGCGTGAACGTAATCACGGGTGTTATCAAGGCGAACATTCCGGCTCGAATGGCGTTCGCTGTTTCAAGTTTGACAGATAGTCGTGTAATTCTTGATCAGCCTGGAGCAGAAAAATTGGTCGGCATGGGTGACATGCTGATGTTGCCGGGCAATACTTCGGTTTCGCAGCGTCTGCAATCGGCATGGGTTAGTGAAAACGAAGTGCGTAAAGTTGTCGGGCATTGGCGTCGTCAGGCGCCCGAAGTTACTTATGTCTCGGGCATTGAAGGTGATGCCAATAAGTCGTCGGGCAACGGAGAAGTTTTCGGAGGTAGCAGCGGCGACGAAGATGACGACGAATTGATGCGCCAAGCAATGGATCTCGTAGTTCGCACTCAACAAGGCAGCACTTCAATGTTGCAAAGAAAACTTAAAGTTGGCTTTGCTCGTGCGGGTCGACTAATGGACATGCTCGAACAACGCGGTGTGGTTGCACCAAGCGAAGGCTCGCGTCCTCGTGAGGTGTTGATGACCGTTGAAGAACTTGAGATCATTCAAAAGGCGAGTTAATTCACATCTCTTTGAATCATCGATTGAAATCGAATAGATAGCATTAAAAGTTGTGACACGGCGCTTTTATCTCGAGTCGCTGGGGTGTCCGAAAAATGATGTCGATTCGGACAAAATAATCGGCACTTTGCTAGCCGATGGGCTAGAGCAAACCGATGATGCCAGTCAGGCCGATTTAGTCGTGGTCAATACATGCGCGTTCATTGAAGATGCGCGGCGCGAGTCAATCGACACGGTTTTAGAACTTTCGAATCATAAAAAGGCTGGTGCTCGAGTCGTCGTAACTGGTTGTATGGCCGAGCGATATGGCTCTGAATTGGCCGAGTCGTTGCCAGAGGCCGACCACATCGCTGGTTTTGGTGTGCCGATCACGCTGACGAAAAAATCTGTTGCATTGACTAGTCAGACTGTGCCTGCATTTGATTTGTTGAATTTGCCGCGACCAAAGTCGCGAGCGCCATGGGCTTACGTGAAAATCGCCGAAGGCTGCGATCGCAATTGCGGGTTTTGTGCGATACCAAGTTTTCGCGGACCGCAACGCAGCCGAGATGTCGCGTCGATCTTGGCCGAAGTCGAGCAACTTGAAGCCAAAGAAATTGTTTTGGTGGCTCAAGACTTGGCAAGTTACGGCAAAGACCGACCAACCGAACTTGGTGCTGGATCGATTGTCAATTTAGTGAAACAAGTTGCGAGCAAAGTTGCGCGTACCAGGTTGCTATATCTGTACCCAAGCGATTTGAGCGACGAACTGATCGACGCAATTTGCCAAACTGGCGTGCCATATTTCGACTTGTCGTTACAACACGTCTCAAAAGCACACTTGCGAAGAATGCGACGATGGGGTGACGGCGAGCGTTTTTTGAATCGAATTGCCGACATTCGCAAGCGCGAGCCTGATGCGGCAATGCGAAGCAACTTCATTGTTGGCTATCCGGGAGAAACTGAAGAAGACCACGATCAGTTGTTGGATTTTGTCAACGAAGCGCAACTTGATTGGTGCGGTTTTTTTGCGTTCAGCCCTGAAGAAGGCACCCACGCTATTTCTTTGCCGGATCGTGTGCCTGCAGGTCTGATGAGCGAGCGGTTGGCTGAGCTTCGTGAATTGCAAGATTCGATCACCGCGCGTCGTCGCGATGACTTGATCGGCGAAAAGATGACCGTTTTGATTGATGAAATTGGCATTGCGCGTAGCCATCGAGAGGCCCCAGAAATTGACGGTGTTGTGCACGTAAGCGAAACTCTACCTGTGGCGACATTTGTCGAAGTTGAAATCGTAGATGCGCTTGGGCCTGACTTGGTTGCCGCTGGAACAGATCACGGTGCGAACGAATTGATCGACGATGCCCGTTAATCCGAACGCACTGGCAACGTGGGCAAATGCCGTCACCGTCTCGCGCATTTTGGTGTCTCCACTGTTGTTCATTGTTGTGCCCGATGACAACGCTGGTTCGTGGTTGGCGGCATGGTTGTGGTTCGGTTTGTGTGT
>RFMT01000120.1 GCA_009927565.1 Acidimicrobiia bacterium | reverse complement strand
TTGGCGCCACTTGTCTCTGATTTCTTGCCGAAGCGTGAAGCCGACGCTTTGGTTGAAGTTTTGTCGCGGCTCGTAATTTCTTATTTCTTGACACCATCAGATCGCTATGACTTCACAGATGAATCGAGCGTCGCCAAATTTTTGAACACACATATCAATCTTCAAGAATCAACAAAGCAAAACTGAAAAATAAAAAGGAAATAATCATGTCAATCACAGAAAAGCAAAATCAAGAGATCATCGGTCGTAGTTCGATCAATGACATTGAGGCGATTCTCGACACGCCACTCGTTGACCCGAACGAGGTCGAGCACATCGTTAAAAACAATGCCGACTCGATTTTCACCTGGGACTATTCACTCGCGCGTCCGCAGTTGCGCAAACTCTATGAAAAAGCCAAGACCGGTCAGTGGAATAGCACTTCTGACCTGCCATGGTCAACTGATGTCGACGTTGAGAAAACCGTCGCCGAGGATCAGGCTCTCATCGGCAACGGCATCGACCCGAACTGGTACGCAGACACACCTCTTGCCAAGTGGGGTGACAAAGAGTGGCTTGAGTTCGGCATTCAAAGTCGCAAGTGGTCGCTGTCGCAGTTTTTGCACGGCGAGCAAGGAGCGCTCATCTGCACCAGCAAAATTGTCGAGACAGTGCCATGGTACGACGCAAAGTTGTACGCCAGCACACAAGTTGTTGACGAGGCGCGCCACGTCGAAGTGTTTGCTCGCTATCTTGACGAAAAATTGGGTGGTGGTTTTCCGATCAACACGCACCTCGAGATGTTGCTTGACGACATCATCAACGACTCGAGATGGGACTTCACCTACTTGGGAATGCAGATCATGGTCGAGGGCTTGGCCCTCGCGGCGTTCGGTTATCTGCACCAGTTGACAAATGAGCCTCTGCTCAAGCAGTTGCTGCGTTATGTCATGAGCGACGAAGCACGTCACGTGGCCTTCGGTGTGCTCAGTCTCAAAGAGGTCTATGACGGCATGAGCGACAGAGAAATCATGGATCGCCAAGAGTTCGCCTACGAGGCGAGCATTCGTATGCGCGATCGTTTCTTGCAGCAAGAGGTGTGGCGTCATATGGGTGTCGACCCGAAAGTGGTCGTGCCGCTCATGATCAACGACCCGGGTCGCAAAATCTTTCAGCAGTTGTTGTTCGCCAAGATCGTGCCGAACTGCAAGAAGCT
>RFMT01000208.1 GCA_009927565.1 Acidimicrobiia bacterium | reverse complement strand
GTCGAGCAACAAAACCTCTGGGTTCATGGCCAATGCGCGGACGATTGCGACTCGCTGTTGTTGTCCACCCGAGAGTTGATCTGGGTACGAGTCGATTTTTTCGACCAAACCAAATCGACTGAGCAACGACTTTGCAATTTCATTTGCCTCGTCGGTGTGTTGGCTCAGAACTTGAGTCAGTGCGAGAGTGATGTTGCGTTGAACGCTCATATGTGGGAACAAATTGAAACTCTGAAAAACGATGCCGATTCGACGTCGAATCGGATTTGGGTCGCGACCGATTTGTGAAATCTCATCTCCATCCAAAAAAATTGCGCCGTCGTCAATCGGTTCAAGCAGATTGACGCATCGCAACAAAGTGGTCTTGCCAGAACCGCTCGAGCCGATGAAAGAAACTACTTCGCCCGCATCTACGTGCAAGTCGAGGTTCGAAAGCACATTGCGTGAGCCAAACGACTTTGTGACGCTGCGTAGTTCAAGTTTCATCGAACCCTCGTGGCTGAAGTTCGCCGCCGTTCGCGGGCCAACAAATAATCAGTCGTGCGCGTCAGTGGAATAGTGATCAGCAAGAAAATAATTGCCGCAGCAACATATGGCGTGAAGTTTGCGAACTTTGCTTTGTCGATGCCCGCTTGACGCAAAATTTCTATCGGCCCAATCAAACTGACAAGGGCAACGTCCTTTTGCAGACTGACAAGATCGTTCATGAGAGGTGGCACCACGCGACGGATTGCCTGTGGCAAAACCACAAAGCGCATCGTCTGCGAATTAGAAAGTCCTAAACCGCGTGAGGCTGCTCGTTGCGATTCATGCACACTGTCGATACCTGCACGAAAAACTTCGGCAATATACGCACTGTAAGTAAGTACGAGAGCCACCGAACCCCAAAGAAGCGGCGAGTTAAAAGGTCGCTCGAGACCGACGCCTGGAACGCCGAAGCCAATCAGATAGATCCACAGAATTACGGGCACGCCACGCATGATGTCGATGTAGGCGATTACGAAAATACGAATCGGAAACAGGGCCGGGTTGCGCGAACTACGCGCAATGGCAAGCAAAAGCGCTAGCGCAAGAATCGCAGGCGTCGACCAAGCAAAGATCTTTATGTCGAGCACGAATGCGTCAAGCAAACGTGGAAACGAGTCGAACAATCGCTCGCTGTTAAAGAACGACTCTTTGACGCGATCCCATCGGGGAAGTTTTGGGATAGAAAAAAATAGTGCACCAACGACAACGACAGTGCTCAGCGCAGCAATGATACTGCTGCGCTGGCGCTGTCGAAGTTCGAATTGCTGGCGTTGAGTTTTTGTTTCCGTAGCGAGTTGCAGTATTTAGTCGAGTGAGATGACCGGTGCGTTTGTCTTGTCAGCCAGCCAAGTCTTTTCGATTTCTGCCAACTTGCCAGATTCTTTCAGAGTGCCGAGAGCCGTGTTGACACAATCGACAAGCTTGTTGTCTTTGTCGAACAAAAGACCAAAGTTGTCAGCGGCAACCGCGTCACTCAGCGGAAATTGTCCGATGACTTTTGAGCCTTCAATTTCGACTGCACTGATGTAAAAAGCGGTTGGCAAGTCGACCACAATCGCATCGATTTGTTTCGCCTCAAGGGCGGCTTTTGCACCTGCATTGTCGTCATAAACGAACGGTTCATTCGTCGGCATAATCACATTGTTGATGAAGTCGAGGCTTGTTGTGCCTGACTGAGCACCAAACTTAAGGTCTTTGAGCTCTGAAACTTTCGTTGCGCTCGCAACAGGAGAGTCAGCAAAGCCGACAACTGCTTGATTAGTTGAGTAGTACGGGTCACTGAAACTGACAGTTGCTTTGCGTTCTTCGGTGATCGAATATTGTTGCAAATTGAAGTCGAAGTTTTTTGCGCCAGGTTGAATCGCTTCGTCGAAACCAGTTCGAACCCAAACGACATTTTCATTCGTGTAGCCGAGTTCGCCTGCGACTGCATAGGCAACCGCAGCTTCAAAACCTTCGCCAGACTCTGGCGCATCACCGACAACCCACGGTTCAAATGCCGGAGTGCCGGTTGCAATTGTCAGCTTGCCTGACTCAATCGTCGGGCAAGCCGAACTTGAGTCATCGTTTCCGCAACTGGCAAGGCCAAGAGCGGCCGTGCTGCCAAGAATTATCGCCAAGCGCGCAAAGCGTGATTTTGTGGTCATTATGAGGTTCCTTTCTCGAGAACGTCTTTCAATTAGAGCCAAAACTAGCATTACTTGACAGTGAGACAGTTAGAGTCTTATTGTCTCACTATGGCGGTAGCAGAAGTTATTAATCCGGCGGCATTCACCGAAATTGAATCGCGCGTGCTTGATGCCACCAAATTGGCTATCGAAAAGTGGGGTGTCTCGCGATTCACGGTCGCCGATGTCTGTGAGATCTCCGGTGTTTCGCGTGCAACTGTCTATCGAATGTTTCCGGGCGGCAAAGAAATTTTGCTCGAGGCACTTCATGTGCGTTCGCTTGATGAGTTTTTCACCACTCTGCTAAATCACGCGCAGGGCGCAAAGTCGCTCGAAGATCTTCTTGTTCGCTGCATAGTCTCGGCAACTACCGAATTACGTGACGACGAGCACTTGGCGATGATGTTGGCGACAGAACCAGGTAAAACACTGATGCAGTTCACAATTGACGGCTTGTCTCGTATTGTGCGAGTCGCTGCGTCATAC
>RFMT01000376.1 GCA_009927565.1 Acidimicrobiia bacterium | reverse complement strand
GGCATCTGCGTCGTTCATGATCTCGGGTATTCCATTTGAAGGACCTGTCGGTGCAGTGCGCTTGGCTTTCAGTCAAGACGGTTCATGGATTGCGCATCCAACTTTCGAAGAAGGCGAGCAATCAACTTTTGAACTCGTGGTTGCAGGTCGAGAGCTCGACAATGGTGATGTTGCCGTGATGATGGTTGAAGCTGGTGGCACCGAGAAGAGTTTCACCTTTTACGCTGACGGCGCACCAAAAGTTACAGAAGAAGTTATTGCCAGTGGCCTCGAGGCTTCGAAGCAGTACATCAAAGAGTCGATCAAACTTCAACGTCAACTTGTTGCCAGTGTTATCGCAACTCGTGGACCAATTGAACCGCTCAAATACACACCTGTGCTTGACTACAGCGACGAGTTGTTCGCCGCTGTTGAAGCGTCGGCAACAACAAAACTTCAGCCTGCAATTCGCATTGCTCTTAAGAGCGATCGCAATGCAGCAATTGACGATGCAACAGCACAAACGGTCGGTGAACTTGCAGGCACTACAGATGCGCCCGGCAAATTTGCAGGCCAAGAAAAGCAGATTAAAGAAGCAGTGCGTTCGTTGACCAAGAAGCTTGTTCGCAAGCGAGTTATCGACGAGGGCATCCGAATCGATGGTCGCGGACCGGCCGATCTGCGTCCGATTTCAGCCGAAGTTGGTTTAATACCAACGGCGCACGGCACGGGTCTTTTCCAGCGCGGAGAGACTCAAGTGCTCAACGTGTTGACAATGGCGATGCCGAAAATGAATCAGATGATCGACTCGATCACCCCTGAGACTTCTAAGCGTTACATGCACGACTACAACATGGCGCCATGGGCGAACGGTGAAACTGGTCGCGTCGGTACGCCAAAGCGTCGCGAAATCGGGCACGGCGCTCTCGCTGAGCGTGCGTTGTTTCCTGTCGTGCCAAGTCAAGAAGAGTTTGCCTACACCTTGCGCTTGGTAAGCGAAGTGTTGTCGTCAAACGGCTCGACTTCGATGGCTTCAGTTTGTGCATCAAGTCTTTCGTTGATGGATGCAGGTGTGCCGATCGTTGCGCCAGTCGCAGGTATTGCCATGGGTCTCATCTTTGACCAAGGCAAGTACACCGCATTGACAGACATTCTTGGTGCCGAAGACGCATTCGGCGACATGGACTTCAAAGTTGCTGGCACTGCAGATGCGGTTACGGCATTGCAGCTCGACACAAAAATCGAGGGCATTCCGAGTGATGTTTTGGCAAAGGCTTTGCAACAAGCCAAAGATGCTCGTCTGAAGATTCTTGGCGTAATGAACTCGGCGATCAGTGCGCCGCGTGCAACCGTCAATGAGAGTGCGCCGAAGATTGTCACCTTCACGATTCCGCTTGACAAAGTTGGTGAAGTAATCGGACCAAAGGGCAAAGTTATCAACACGATTCAGCAAGAAACTGGCGCTGAAATCAACGTGTCTGACGACGGCGCAACTGGCATCATCACAATTGGTTCGCCAGACAACTCAAAAGTTGAAGATGCAAAATTCGCATCTTGGCAATTGTCGATCCACCAACTGCAGAACTCGGTGCTGTTTACACAGGTCGCGTTGTTAACACTGCAGCATTCGGCGCATTCGTAAATATTTTGCCGGGTCGCGATGGCTTGGTACATATTTCGAAACTTGGCAATGGTCAACGAGTTGCGCGCGTCGAAGACGTGCTTAACATCGGTGACGAAGTTCAAGTTCGCGTAGACGACATCGACGATCGTGGCAAGGTGAGCCTCAGTTTGATCGGCCCAGATGGCGAAGTCATCAAGGGCTCAGGTGGCGGCTCTGCAGGCGCACAAAGCGATCGCGGAGATCGCGGTCCACGTCCGCGTTCGAATGACCGCGGTGACCGAAATGATCGTCCGCGTTCGAATGACCGAGGTGGTCGTGGCGACCGCAATGATCGTGGTCCACGAAATGATCGCGGTGGTCGCAACGATCGTCCGCGTTCAAACGATCGTGCGCGGTCGAATGATCGCGATGGCCGCAATGCTCCGTCAGATGCAGTCAGCGTAAGTTTCGAAGAAGAATTTGACCGCGACTTGCGCAACGATCTTGGAGATCTCGGCTGAGATGACGATTCGCGTCGGTGTCATTGGCGCTGTCGGTCGGATGGGTGCGACGGTCTGTTCTGCAGTCGTTGCCGATAAAAACTTAGAACTTGTCGCCGCGGTTGATACCGCGTCGGCGGGTTCAGTTGTTCACGGCATCACGGTTTCTTCAGAACTTCGTGCTCTTGCCGACGCCAAGGTTGACGTTGCCGTCGACTTTACAGTTGCGGCCGCTTCACGCATAAATCTGCCTTGGTTGGCGATGCACGACATTCACGCTGTTGTCGGCACCACCGGGTTCACAGATCGCGACATCGAAGATTTCATAAAAGGTGTTTTCGTCAAGCAACTGCATTGTTGCGCCGAACTTTGCAATCGGCGCCGTTTTGATGATGCGCTTTGCGGAGATCGCCGCACCATTTTTTGATACTGCCGAGATCATCGAGATTCATCACGACGGCAAGGCCGATTCTCCCTCCGGCACGGCAATTTCAACGGCGAAACGTATGGCCAATGCAAGCAATGCTTGGGCCGACGACCCAACCACACATGAGGCAATTGCAGGTGCGAGAGGCGCCAAGGGCCCAGGCGACATTCCGATTCACGCAATTCGAATGCGCGGGGTCGTAGCGAACCAAGAAGTTGTGCTGGGCACTCAAGGTCAGACATTGACAATTCGGCACGACACGATTGATCGTGCGAGTTTTATGCCAGGTGTTGTCTTGGCATGCAAAAAAATTGCCGAGCACAAGGGATTTACCCTCGGGCTCGACAAATTTTTGGGTATCTAAGCGCTGATCTTCAGTTGCGAAATAATTAACGCAGCGAATTGACTGCAGCGTCGTAATTCGGTTCGCTGGCGATCTCGCTAACCAACTCGGTGTGCAACACTTTGCCGTTTTCGTCGGCGACGACGATGGCTCGTGCCAAGACGCCTTTGAGCACGCCGTTTGTCAAGTTGACCCCGAACACAGAGCCAAAATTTGATCTGAACGACGAAGCAGTCTTGACGTTGCTGAGACCTTCGGTGCCGCAGAATCGACCCTGAGCAAACGGCAGATCTGCTGACACGCAATAAACCTCGGTGTTTTGCAAACTTGCGGCAATTTCGTTGAACTTGCGTGTGCTTGTTGCACAAGTCGGTGTGTCGATACTTGGGAAGATATTGAAGATCACTCGTTTGCCGGCAATGTCTTTATTGCCGATGTCTTTGAGCGCGCCAGTGGTTAACGAAAACTTCGGTAAAGGTTTGCCTGCCTTAGGCAGCTTTCCACTTACTGAAACCGGGTTGCCACCCAAAGTAACTGTAGAGCCCGACTTTTTCGATGATTTCTTTGCAGTCTTCTTCTTGCCAGATTTCTTAACAGGTTTCTTTTTTACTTTCTTCTTTGATGCCATGTTTTCTCCTGGTCACGTCGTTTTTGGTCGGCCCTTGCGAGCTGATTGCAGAGTTGATGCTATAAAAAGCGCGCCCACAACCCA
>RFMT01000072.1 GCA_009927565.1 Acidimicrobiia bacterium | reverse complement strand
CACTCTAGAAGCCATATCTCATAAGCCTTTTGCAGGGTCGTTTGGGGCTAATTACTGTTTGCTTGTGTTCGCCAGTTCATCGGCATCAAGCGGACGCATGATCAGATCGATCGCCAACCAAGTTGTGTAAGAAATTGGATAACCGGCGACGCCGACAATCAAGGTCACGCTGATTGTCGAAATTAGTAGCTCTCGAATTGCAATATCGGGATAAGAAATCAACGCGCCAACAGCCAGCGTCAAGACTAAAGCACCACCAGTCAGAATAAAACTAATTGCTGATGCGCCGAGCATGAAGCCTTCTAGGTTGCGTTGCCAAAAAAGATTGCAGCCGCGACAATTTTTTTGTGTGCGAAACCACGAAACAAAAAATGCACCGCGGGTGCCGCAATGTGGGCAACGTCGAGATAGTCCACGAAGAAGCATTCGCAACGACGAAGGCGAATTTTGCGCCATGAATTTTTTAGACGAGAAGTTCGTCGATAAATTCTTGAAAAATGTTTGCGTAGTTGAGAGTCTCGGCCTCGCCATGCATTATCGAAATCAACCACTGCTCATCTAAACCTGGTGGCAAAAGAATGCCACGATTAATGCCGTGAATCCATTGCGCGTAAGCGAGATCAAAATCTGTGGCTTTGTAGTCGCGATAATTTTGAATCGGTTCGCACGACCAAGTGATGCAACCTTTTGCGCCGAACTGCACAACATTTGCATCGACCCCAGCACGATCAATTACTGCCGTGCATGCGTCAACGAGTTTTGTGTTTAGATCTATTGCTGCTTGAGTGGCTTCGCGTGTGCAAACTTCGCGCAATACGGCTTTTGCTGCAGCCATGCAAAGTGGATTGCCGTTGTATGTGCCGAGGTGAACAACTTGGCCGTGGGTAATTGTGTCCATATATTCGCGTTTGCCGCCGAATGCCCCGAGAGGCAAACCGCCGCCAATTGATTTAGCGAGCGCGACAAGATCTGGCGTAACCCCGAGGGCGCCTGTTGCACCACCCCAGCCTGCTGTGATGCCAGTTTTTACTTCGTCAAAGATAAGAAGCGTGCCATAACGCCGAGTAATTTCGCGCACCGCTTGCAAATATCCGTCTAATGGTTTGCAAATGCCGATGTTTTGCATCACTGGCTCGACGATGAAGCACGCCACATCGCCCGCTCGCAAAACATCTTCGAGCGCCTCGGGGTCGTTGTATGGCACAACGAGTGTTGACTTTACGGTGTCGGCAGTTATTCCGGCGCTTGATGGCACCGAAAATGGTTTTCGCGCTGGGCCTGCCACCGCGATCGGTGGCTTCATTGAGATCATTACTTCGTCGTGATGGCCGTGGTAGCCACCTTCAACTTTGACAATTTTGTCGCGACCAGTTGCGGCACGAGCGACACGAATTGCGTCCATCGTGGCCTCGGTGCCCGAGTTGGTGAATCGCCACAGCGGCAAGCCGTATCGTTCGGCAAGCATCTCGGCGACCTCGGCGTTGTCTTGGCAAGGCGACACGAAAAGCGTGCCGATGTCGAGCTGTTTATCGATCGCTCGACGGACTAGCGGGTGCACGTGGCCAGCAAACAGCGCGCCAAAACCCATGTCAAAATCGGTATAGCGATTGTCGTCGACGTCTTTCATCCATGAACTGCCAGCCGAGGCAATAACGATCGGGTACGGGTCGTAGGCCTGAAAACTCGACGGCACACCTAGGGGCAAACTCTTGCGGGCTCGTTCGTTGGCGCGCTGAGAGCCTTTCGTCCGCTCGGCATAG
>RFMT01000200.1 GCA_009927565.1 Acidimicrobiia bacterium | reverse complement strand
CAAGACCATGTCAACGAGATCGAGCACGTTGGCTACAGCACTGGCCGGTGTTTCGGGGCTTATGGCAACTGCCGCATTGGCGCCAAGTGCATTAATCATTTCGAGAGTTGCGCGAAGGTCGCTGCAAGCTTCAGCATGCACGATCAAGCGACTGCAGCCCGCTTCGATGTATCGATTCGCCATTTTTTCTGGTGTGAGAACCATCAGGTGCGCTTCGAATTTCAGTTTTGTGAGCGAGCGAGTCGAGGCAATTATGTCGGGGCCGAAAGTTAGGTTGGGCACAAATTGGCCGTCCATTACATCCCATTGGATGAGATCGACGCCTGCTTCGTCGAGTTCACAGATCGCTTCACCAAGACGCGAAAAATCAACCGGCAACACCGACGGCGCGATTTGAATCGGTTTCATATCTCGCTACAGCCTAGGGTTCACACTGATGAATAACGAAAATGTGACCATTGAACGCATGGTCGCAGGTGGCGACGGTTTGGCGCGACTGGCCGATGGGCGAGTTGTTTTTGTCAGCGGCGCAATCACGGGCGAACAAATTGCAATCGAAATAACAACGAACAAAAAAGATTTTGCCCGAGCAAATATCCTCGAGATTCTTAAGCCCTCGGCGCATCGAGTTACGCCGCCATGCCAATTTGTGGCTGCTGGGTGCGGTGGTTGTAGTTGGCAACATCTTGAAGTCGCACAACACATGCCGACAAAAGTCGCGATTGTCACTGAGGCATTGCGTCGAACAGCAAAAATTTCTGAAAACGAAGTTGCGAAACTAGTAAAAGTTGGGGGTTCGGTTAGCGCGCATGCCTCGCGGACAACTCTGCGCATGGCTGTCTTGCCAACCGGCAAACTTGGCTTTCGTCGCGCGAGCAGCAATGATCTCGTCGAAACTTCGCCATGTCTTGTTGCGCACGACTTGCTTAACGAGATAATCGCAGGTGCTCGCGTCAAAAATGCCGCTGAAGTGACATTGCGTTGCGGTGCGTCGTCGGGTGATCGCGGAGTTTGGCTGCATGATGAGCATGGTCGCGGACAGATAACTGGTTTACCTAAAGATGTTGGTGTGGGTATCGAGTCGCTAGTTCACGAAGTTGTCAGCGGTGTGCGTTTGCGCGTGATGATGACTTCATTTTTTCAGTCATCACTTGAAGCTGCAGAGCTGCTCGTGGCAGCGGTGCGCCACGCCGCAGGCGAGCGAGCCTTATCGGGTGTCGACGGCCGAGTTATTGATGCATATGGCGGTGTTGGTTTGTTTGCCGCGACTTTGCTCAGCGCAGATGTGCCCGTGACTGTCGTTGAATCGAGCGAGTCGTCATGTCGTGACGCAAAAGTCAATTTGTCGCAGCATGTTGAGGAAACGCAGAATACCGATTCGCCGAGTGAAATAGTCAATAGCAATGTTGAACAATGGTCGCCTGTGCCCGCAGGTTTAGTAATTGCCGACCCAGCCCGCACCGGCCTCGGACCACAAGCGGTTTCGCGCCTGGTGGCGACTAATGCGCCACGCATTGTTTTGGTTAGTTGCGACGCAGTTGCTGGCGCGCGCGACCTGAAACTTTTGGTCGACGCGGGTTATGAACTTGAACAAACAACAGTGCTTGATTTATTTCCGCACACGCCACATATCGAAACAGTCAGCGCACTTCAGCGCAAGGCGCGCGCGACACGCTGACCAGGTTCGTTGAGATTTTTCGGTAGTGTTATTTAGGATGTCAGACAAATCCACGGACTGTTTCGCTAAGAGTTATTCATCAATTGATGAGCTACGTGCAGATTATGAGAATAACGGTTTTGTTTCGATCAAAGGACTAATTCCCATAGCAAAACTTGAGGCTGTTCAAAACGACCTCACTGAGACTTTCGTTGAATTTGCCGTCGATAAAGACGCTCCGATTGACTCGGCGATTGTTGAGCTGGACAAAACAAATAAACAATTGCTCTATGAGCTGCATATGGCAACGACGAAACTAATAAGTCTTAGGTCAATTTTCTCACTGTTCGCCGATGTTGTTGTTGATCTTGCTTCAAGTCAGACGCCGATATATGAAATTAGCGGTGGCTATCTGCTTGGTATCCCAAAAGATAAACGATTGGTCTACGATTTTCATCAAGAATCAAATTACATGCGCGAATTCAAATCAATCTTCAATTTCCATTTTCCACTTTTAAGAAAATCAAGTCGCCACAATGGCACGATGTCGGTTTGAGGGGCAGTCACAA
>RFMT01000149.1 GCA_009927565.1 Acidimicrobiia bacterium | reverse complement strand
GTGATGACTGTTCGCCCCGGTTTTGGCGGCCAGAAATACATGCAAGACATGGAGCCAAAAATCGCAGAGGTGCGCAAAATGATCTCGGCGGCGAATCTTGACGACAAAGTCAATCTCGAAGTTGACGGCGGCATCAGCGTCGAAACAGTTTCGGGCGCAGCAAAAGCCGGGGCCAACGTGTTGATCGCAGGCAGCGCGTTGTTTCGTGACCCGAAAGGATTAACCAACGCCGTCACAGAAATTCGCGCGGCCGCCACCAAGGCTTTCGCCAACCGGTAGCCACAACGAGCTAGTTTCGCCGCGCGGCTTGAATTAGGCGCTTGATAATCACCAGCCCAATCAAGAACACAAGCACAAAAAACAGCGGCAACAAAACGACTTGCACCAATTGCATTGGTTGTTTTGCAATCAACGACAACACACCCGAATCAATGAAGTCACCATTCGGCAGCAAAGTAACTATTGGGTCTTCAAATTTTGGGCACGGCACATCTGACTCGTCAATGCCGACGACGGCGTCACCGCCGAAAAGTTCTTTTTCGGCTCGTACTTTTGATTCGAGTGTCGTGAACAGTTCGCTGGCGCCCGCGCCAACCAGATAAATCTTGCCTGGCTCTAAAAACAATGTTTCACGATCGGCGTAACGCACCGAAACTAAACCCGAGCTGGCATAAGCGCCGAGCGAGCCCCCACGCACTTGTACCACGCGGTAGGTTGCCAATAAGTCATCGGTTGAAATCAGCTCGCCAAGAAAAGTTGCTGTTGCTGCACGTGGCGCAATGCAACCAGCAGGCAAAGTCGTTTGAGTCACCGGGTCGATCGCGGGGATCGAGTCATCGATCCCGCTTCCGCCACCACCCTGCTCGTCGGGGATTGTGTCATCAACAGGCGGAACGGCGGACCAATTAGAACTAGCGCCAACCGAACTCGTGCCGACACCAAAAACCCCAGCCGTCGCGACGGCAACAAAAATAATTATCTTCCGGTAAATTTTGGCTCCCGCTTTTCGATAAATGCGCGCATTGCTTCGGCCGTATCGTTGGTCGCAAAGTTGATTGTCTGCGCAGCAGCCTCGTCATCTAACGCCTCTTCAAGAGTTACATTCAACGAATTATTTAACAGCCGCTTGGTCTGCGCCAAAGCGATCGGTGGGCCCGCGGCAAGTTTGCGCGCCCAATTATCAACAAACGCATCAACTTCGTTGTCAGGCAGAACCCGATTGATTAGGCCCATCTCAAGCGCTTCATTTGCACCAATAATTTCTGCTAACAATGCGAGTTCTTTGGCGCGATGCATGCCTATTCGTCGAGGCAACAACCAGGAGCCACCAAAATCAAGCGACAATCCGCGGCGCGCAAAAATTTCAGAAAATCGCGCCGTCGAAGACGCCACAACCAAGTCGCAACCCAGAGCCAAGTTGCAACCCGCCCCAACTGCAACGCCACGAACCTTGGCAATCGTCGGTTGTGGCAGACGTTGCAACGCAATGCAAGCATCGTTCACTCGCCGCATGGCAGCCAGGTGATGCACTTGGTTTTGCTCGCCCGAACTTGCGGCGGCCCGTGTCGCACCAGAACCACTACGCCCGCTCAAGTCTGCCCCCGAACAAAAATCGTTGCCAGCACCAGTCACAACAACGACTCGATCGTCGGCCCGCGATGCAATTTCACGAAAAATATCTGCCAAGCCGTCCCACATCGCCGAATTAATCGCATTTTTCTTCTCAGGCTGATTAATCGTCACCGTAACGACAGAATTTTCACGAAAAACCTGCAGAGTTTCCATTGCATAGACGATACTTGCCATATGGGATTCAACCCGACTCGCAAACGCAACACCCGCCCGATCGATTATTTCATCGTCGCCAGCGCAATGATCGCAATTACTGCACTAGTGATTTGGGCATTCTTTGGTTAACTGTTTTCAGCGAACTGGCATCTGATCAAATGTCAAAATCAATTTGGAACGGTCTCTACGGCAACGTCGAAGTGCGCCGTGTTCAACCCTATGAAGCACTCAAAAGTTACATCTGCCCAGGCTGCAACCAAGAAATTG
>RFMT01000110.1 GCA_009927565.1 Acidimicrobiia bacterium | reverse complement strand
CGGACTCGGCGAAAAAATTGACGACTTGGTCGAGTTCAACGCGGCTGAGTTTGTTTCTGCGCTATTCGATTAAGAATTGCGAACAAAATTTTGAATAAAGATTCACAGATAACCTGACGTTCAATGTTTGAAACGCTTTCAGATCGGCTTGGCGGTGTTCTAAAAGGGCTGCGCAATCGCGGGAGACTTACCGAGGGCGATGTAGCCGAAGTTTTGGCCGAGGTGCGCACAGCATTGCTCGAAGCCGATGTCAACGTTGGTGTTGTGCGAGAAGTGGTTGAGCGAATTCGCACTAACGCGATCGGCGCGACGAAATCGACGGCGCTGAATCCCGGGCAGCAAATCATAAAAATTGTCAACGACGAACTTGTCGCGATGCTGGGTGGCGAGACACTAAAAATTACATACGCGACGCATCCACCGACTGTAGTTTTGATGGCGGGTCTGCAAGGTGCGGGCAAAACCACCAACGCGGCAAAACTTGCGAGTTGGTTCAAATCTCAAGGGCGACAGCCGATGCTTGTCGGTGCCGACCTACAACGACCAGCCGCGGTCGAACAGTTGCGCGTGTTGGGTGCGCAGATAAACGTCCCTGTATTTTCTGAACCAGGCGACCCTGTAGTCACCGCGAAACTTGGTCTGGCTGAAGCGCAACGTCTCGGTAAAGATGTGTTGATCGTTGACACTGCGGGTCGATTGGCGATTGATGCCGAGATGATGCAACAGGTCAAAAATATTTCTGATGCCGTGCAGCCAAAATTTACCTTTCTGGTGATTGACGCCATGACTGGTCAAGACGCAGTGACTGTTGCCAAATCTTTTGATGAGACGCTGTCGATTGATGGCGTGATTTTGTCGAAACTTGACGGCGATGCTCGTGGTGGTGCTGCATTGTCAGTGAAGCAAGTTTTGGGCAAGCCAATTGCCTTTGCGTCAACTGGCGAAAAGCTAGATGCTTTCGAGCAGTTTCACCCAGACCGAATGGCGAGTCGCATTCTGGGCATGGGCGACATGCTCACGCTTATTGAGCAGGCTGAAAAAGTTTTCGAAAAAGAAAAGGCCGAGGCAACTGCGGCAAAAATGATGGAAGGCGAGTTCACGCTCGAAGACTTTCTAGAACAGTTGCAACAACTCAAGAAAATGGGCTCACTGCAAAGCGTGATGGGCATGATGCCGGGAATACCCAAAGAAATGAAAAATGCTGAGATTCCTGACGATCAGGTGAAGCGCACGGAAGCAATTATTTATTCGATGACACCACAAGAGCGGGCGAGACCCGAATTGATCGACGGCTCGAGACGCATTCGTATTTCGAAAGGCTCGGGCACAACAGTTGCAGATGTGAATCGGCTGGTGAAGCAGTTCAGTGAAATGAAGAAAATGATGAGACAGATGGGCGGCAAAGGCATGCTTGGCGGCAAGCGAGGCAAGGGTTCAAAGAGCGCCGGCATGCCTGACGACTTGGCCGCGGCGTTGGGCTCTCGGCTGGGGCCACGGTAGCCTGAACGGTCGGTTCGTTTGAACCATTTGGCTTAAAGATCGGAAATCCATGTCAGTAAAACTGCGTCTCTCTCGTGTTGGTAAAACCAAGAGACCTCACTATCGAATTGTTGCCGCCGACACGCGTTCAGCGCGCGATACAAACTTTCTTGAAATTCTTGGCACATATCAGCCGCAACAAGAGCCGTCGGCACTCAAAGTCGATAGCGCGCGGGTGATTTCGTGGCTACAAAAAGGTGCTTTGCCAACAGAGCGTGTTCGCAAATTACTTGAAATCGCCGGAACTTGGGCTGAGTTTCAAGCGACCAAGAAGTCTGCCAAATAATGTCCGACGCACAGACAGAAATCGCAACTCTCGCGCCAACTGCTTCTGCGGTATTGACGCACATCGTCAAATCGATTGTCGACACACCAGATGCGGTGAAGATCGAATCGATCGAA
>RFMT01000043.1 GCA_009927565.1 Acidimicrobiia bacterium | reverse complement strand
ACGCACCACATCTCAACTCGCAACGCCCGCGTTATTAATTGATCTTGACGCGCTCAATGCCAATCTGCGAACAATGTCACTTCGGCACCCAGGCACGAGATTGCGTCCACATACGAAAGCACACAAGTGCACCAGCCTTGCGAACTTGCAATCACAATACGGACACAAAACCTTTACGTGCGCCACGCCTCGCGAAGTTATCGGCATGGCAGCAGTCGGTGTAGGGCAAGATTATTTGCTAGCCAACGAAGTTGTTGACGCCGCCCGATTGAGCGCTTTGGCGAAGGTTTCGCAATCAGCGCGTGTAACAATCGCAGTTGATTCTGAAGCAACAGTCATGGCAGCGGCCCATGCTGGTCTGCGCGATGTACTCATTGACGTCAACGTTGGTTTGCATCGCTGCGGTATCGCGCCAACACTTGCGGGTCAACTCGCAGAATTTGCGCGCAAACAAAAACTTAACGTGCGAGGTGTCATGGGTTATGAAGGTCACCTAATGATGGTTGATGGCCGCGAAAAACGAAAACAGCGCGTAGCCGAATCGATGCAACTTCTCGCAACTGCAGCCCAAGACGTTGGAGGCGAAATCATCTCGGCGGGTGGCACCGGTACGTTCGACATGCACGACGAAACTTGCATCAATGAGTTGCAAGCAGGCTCTTACGCATTAATGGACACCCACTATGCAAAATTAAATTTGCCTTTCGATCAAAGTTGTTTTGTTTTAGGAACGGTAATTTCGAAATCAAGCGACTGGCTCGTAATTGATGTGGGGCTGAAATCGCTCGGCATGGACCACGGCAATCCATCTGTTCATGGCTTTGAAGTCTTATTTTGCTCAGACGAACATACGACGCTTGCGCCGACCAAAGAATCGATGAAAACAAACGTTTCAGTCGGTGACAAACTTCGCGTAACTCCTGCACACATCGACCCGACAATGGCGATGCACGAAATGGCGTTTCTTGTGCGCGGCGACGAAGTAATCGACTTGTGGCCGATTGATTTACGTGGTTGGTGACTCGTTTAGCCGACTCGCCAACAATCGAAATGCGTTTCCGCGATGCGAAACCTCGTGTTTCTCGGCGATCGACATCTCGGCAAATGTCCGACCATTGCTCGCCGCAGGCATAAAAACCGAGTCATAACCAAAACCACGTTCACCGCGTTCGCTGTCGCTAATTGAGCCTTCACAGACGCCCTCAGCAACTATCTCTTGACCGTTTGGCATTCGCAACAACGCAACAGTTCGAAATCGGGCTGCACGATTTTTGGTTCCACCTAGTTCTTGCAACAATTTTTTTCGATTTTGCTCGTCAGTTGCGCCAACGCCAGCGAACCGCGCTGTGAAAACACCGGGTCGACCATTCAATGCATCAACTTCAAGTCCTGTATCGTCAGCAAGCGCCGGCATGCCCGTTGCCGTACAAACAGCCACAGCTTTCAGCCGTGCATTGCCCAAAAGCGTGTCGGCATCTTCGACTACGTCGGCAAGTTCGCACGGTCGTGGCAACAAATCAACTACAGCAATTTCTCTGATGATTTTAAATATCTCGGCCACCTTGTGAGGGTTTGCCGAAGCGCAGACTACGCGCAACATGTATTCAGCACGCTGGTTAAAGTTTTTGTTTCGGTGGCACTGCGAGCGTCTGTGCCTGTAACGCAAATACCTCGCGCAAACCAGCGGTCGCTAATGCCAACAACTCGCTCAACTGCGTTTGACTAAACGCCGCACCTTCGGCAGTGCCTTGAACTTCAACAAATTTTGGCTCGGTCGAATCATTTGCCTGCAACATCACGACATTCATATCGACTTCGGCTGAACTATCTTCGACATACGGCAGATCGAGTATTGGCAAACCATTATGAATGCCTACGCTTACCGCTGCACACAAAGAATGCAGCGGATGTTGTGTTATCAAGCCGTTTTGTTGCACGCGGGTCAGTGCATCGTGCAGCGCAATGTATGCCCGCAAATGCTGGCAGTACGTGTTCCACCATCGGCTTGCAACACATCACAGTCGACAATCACTTGTCGCTCTCCCAAAAGCGTCATGTCGCAACACGACCGCAACGATCGACCAATCAATCGTTGAATTTCAATCGTGCGACCACCTTGTTTGCCTTTTGCAGCTTCGCGATCATTTCGTTCAGGCGTCGAACCAGGCAACATCGAATATTCGGCGGTCACCCAACCTTTGTTCTTACCTTTCATCCAACGCGGCACATCTTCGTCGACCGACGCCGTGCACAAGACTCTTGTCTTGCCAAACGAAACCAGCACCGAGCCTGCTGCCATCTCAGTGAAGTCACGCTCAAATTTGAGTTGGCGCAATTCATTTGCTTGTCGGCCATCTGGTCGTGTCATGTTCTCTCCGTTTTTAGCAGCTTGTTTATCTGATTACTTTGGCCATTGTTTTGCGACTGAAAGTTCTGGACCTAAAAATCGACGACCGAGCTCAGCGAACTGCTGAACATCGCCAGACGAATAGAACTCATGTAAACCAAAATGTCTTGATGAGCTCTGCGCGCCGCTATCCACACTACGAGAAATATTATTTTTAGCCAGCACATTGCGCACAACCAAGGCGGTGGCATCAGCACTATTGATCAACTTCACGCCAGATCCCATCACTCTGCCAATTACGTCGCTCAAATATGGATAATGAGTGCACCCCAGCAACAGCGTGTCGACATCGGCATTTCGAATCGGTGCAAGCAACTTCTCTGCCAACTCAAATACGGCCAGTCCTGAAGTTTCATTTCGCTCAACAAACTCAACAAACCCGGGGCAGGCCAGAGCAATTAGTGAAACCTCACGCGAAATATCGCGCGATGCTTTGGCAACTGCACTCTCATAGGCTCCTGACGAAATCGTGCCAACGGTGCCGATCACTGCGACGCGACTATTTGTAGTCGCCTCGACTAGCGCTCGAGCACCTGGCTCAACAACACCAATTACGGGCACTGCGAGCACGCTTTGCAGTTCGCTTAGCGCAACCGACGCTGCCGTGTTGCAAGCAACCACTATCAACTTTGCGTTGAAGTCACGCACCAAACTTGTCGCTAACTCGATTGCATAACTTCTTACTTCACTGGCCGGCTTTGGCCCATATGGGTAACGGGCCGTGTCGCCGATGTAAATGAGATTCTCGCTCGGCAACAAATCAATTACGGCTCGTGCAACAGTTAGACCACCAAAACCAGAATCGAACATTCCGATCGGGCGATCAACATGCGTATTCATCGCCCACAACGCTACGCCTTGACCAACATTGAAATCGGGCAACTTGCTTTTGCCACGATGATTCATCAGCAAATGCTTTATAGTCGCTGTGTGATTCTCGCCGCAGCCCTTGCTCTGCTGGCGGCGTTATTGCACGCAACTTGGAACATCGTTGTCAAGCAGACAAGCGACCGCTTTCTCGCGTTATGGGGTCAATTCACTTTTGCTGGTTCATTTGCGTTGATCACCTTGGTTGGTTGGGCTCTAATTGACGGTCAGCCAAATATTTCTTGGTGGTGGTCAGTCTTCAGTGGTTGCGGACACTTGCCCTATGTCATGTTGCTCGCTAAGGCATACGACAAAAATGATTTCTCACTTACATACCCGATTGCCCGTGGTGCCGGCGCACTCAGCGCAGCCATCTTGGGTTTGATATTTCTTGGCGACGATCTTTCTGCGCTCAGCATGGCGGGTATCGCCATTGTTATTTTCGGACTTTGGGTCTTAGTTTCGGGTCAACCGATAAACAATATTTTTCCTGCTCTCGGTGTTGCGGCAACTATCGGTGTTTATTCAGTTGTTGATGCATATGGCGCTCGCAACTCAAACGCCGTCGCGTTTGCTCTAAGTGTTTTTGTTAGCGGGGCCGCGACAATCTCAATCTGGGCACTGCTGACGCGCCGCAAAGAGCTCAAACCTTTTCTTGCTGCCGAATGGCGGCCCGCCGCATTCGGTGGCGCTATGTCGATTATCGGCTATTCGATGGTTGTCTACGCCTTCACTCTTGCGCCCGTTGGCTATGTTGCAACAATGCGCGAATCAAGTGTGGTTATCGCCGCTCTGGCTGGCTGGAAGTATCTCAAAGAAGATGACCACAAACGTCGGCTGACTTCAGCCACTGTGGTTGTCGCAGGTCTTTGCGTGCTGGTCGCTGGTCGTTAAAAGTAAATAATTTTTTCGGCGGCGGCTTCGGCCTGATCTAAGTCATCTGTATACGCGCCAGTTGACAGATACTTCCAACCGCCGTCGCAGACGATGAACACAATCACGGCTTCTTGGGCACTATCTTTGCTCATTTCACTTGCGACTTTTAGCGCACCAGCCAAAGATGCACCGGACGAAATGCCGGCGAAAATTCCACACTCGCGCACAAGTCGGCGCGTGCACTCGATGCTCTCGCGAGGTCGAACAACACGCTTGCGATCTAAAGTTTCACGACCATGCCACTTGTCAAATACAGGCGGAATATAACCGTCGTCTAAATTGCGCAAGCCTTCAACTCGCTCACCTAGTGGCGGCTCAACTGCAATGATTTTTATCTCGCTGTTCTTTTCTTTCAAGTAGCGACCAACACCCATCAGCGTGCCACTCGTTCCCAAACCGGCAACGAAGTGCGTCACCTCGGGGCAATCGCGCCAAATCTCTGGGCCAGTTGTTTCATAATGGGCACTGGGGTTTGCCTCGTTTTCGTATTGATGCAAAAAACACCAATCCGGATTTTCCTTGGCCATTTTTTCGGCGCGCAACACTGCACCGTTCGAACCTTCCGCGCCGGGCGTGACGATGACTTCGGCGCCGAATACTTCAAGCATCTGTCGGCGCTCAATCGAAACATTGTCAGGCATCAAAATTGTTATTGGATATCCTTTGAGTTGCGCGATAGCCGCGAGCGCAATGCCCGTGTTTCCGCTAGACGGTTCGATGATTCGCTGACCAGGCAAAAGTTTTCCGTTTTTCTCTGCTTGCTCGATCATCGATTTGGCGATGCGGTCTTTGACCGAGCCAAAAGGATTTTGGTTTTCAAGTTTCGCCAGCAGTCGCACGCGAGGGTTCGGTGACAGACTAGAAACATCAACCAACGGCGTATTGCCGATCAGGTCAAGCACATTTTCTCTAATCACCACTCGGTCAGGATACCTGACCAATATGGTCGGATTTACTTATTTTAAGTATTCGTCGCTGTGAATTCAGCGACATTTAAGCCGCCAAGATTCGGCTTTCGTAAATTTGGCCGTCGACGATGCGAAAACTGCGGGTGCGCGGCTCGGCATCTTTCAATCCAATAATCACATAGTGCCAACCCGGGTCTGGGGCTTGAGCCACATCGGTCGCACTCGGGTAAGGCTCGGTATGCGTATGGCTATGCACAACACCGATGATCGCCAGCCCACGAGACTCGGCGTCGAGTTCGATTCGCAAGTGATCTCGCGGGTCAACTGTGTAAATAATTTTGCTCTGTGCGATATTTCGGCACGGGTGAAACTCGCGCGCCACATCACTACCGAACTCGCCCACCAGAAAACCACAACACTCGAGCGGAGTCTCGGCGAGTGCCAACTGTTTGATTTGTTCAAGTACCGAATTTGGTAACACGATTTGTGACGACAA
>RFMT01000074.1 GCA_009927565.1 Acidimicrobiia bacterium | reverse complement strand
AAAAGTACCAAAAGGCGTAGTCGAATCTTCGCTCTTGCCCAGAGAATCAAAAATCGGCGATGTCCTTAAGATCGAAGCTGACTTTGACATTGATGGCATAACTGTTTTGTCGGTAGTGCCACAACGTGATAAATCGCAGAAGGCGACCTTCCTTCAATTGATAGACGACAAACCATTCACCGCCGTCACAGAAAAACTCGCGAAAAAATCAAAGTCTGATCGCCCGCAGCGCGATAAGCGCGGTCCCCGTACTGATCGTCCCGCGCGCACCGACAACTCTGAGCGCAAACCACGCATAGAGCGAGCACCTCGCGAGCGCACTCCGCGATTG
The DNA here is from genome assembly GCA_009927565.1 of Acidimicrobiia bacterium. Taxonomy (GTDB): domain Bacteria; phylum Actinomycetota; class Acidimicrobiia; order Acidimicrobiales; family Ilumatobacteraceae; genus BACL27. The sequence continues at coordinate 1,017 of RFMT01000074.1, read as the reverse complement.
CCAACTGACAAGTCGGCATCACCCGTAGTTCAACTTCCTGTTCGTCCTGTGGCCAAGCGCCTGAAGCCAAATCGCAAACATCGTTCAGCTGTCTTGCAATCTCTGCCAGCAGAGCAACGAAGTGTTGCCGAACGTGCGCTTGCCGGTGGCATTCGCGCCGTGCGTGAGGCAATCAAAACACAGAACGCCCAACTCAAAGCCGAGGGCAAACCCGAAATCAAGGCTGACGGCTTAATTTCTATGGCCCAAGATATTTTGCCGAAATTACGCGTTGCCGAGTGGCTCGACAAGGCAGAGGCAGCCAAGAGTGATCTTGCTCTTCTAGATCTTCGTGACTTGCGTGCGGTTGTTGTAGGTGCAGATGACCCTATGGTTGTCCGCGACGAAACAACTCGCGAACTTGCAACAGAACTCAAACTCGCCCTCAAGCAACGTCAAGAGACTGAGATGACCCAGTGGCTTGAAGATATCAAAACTGCGCTTGCGGCAACACGAGTTTTGCGGGCAATCAAACTCTCAGGTGAACCACCAAAAGCAGGTGTTCTATTTCCTGCAGATTTAGGTCAACAACTCACAAAGGCTGCAGCCGACTCGCTGTCAAACGAGGCAAGCGCCGACCGTTGGATTGCGATTCTTGAAGCACTCGCATTCTCGCCAATTCGAACTTCTGTTAAACCTCTTGGCGCTCCACAAGCGACAACAGATGCTTTGCGTCAAACGGTCAAGCGACTTGCACCTCTCATTCCTCAAATTGCTGCACTCTTTGCAATCGAAGTTAAGCCTGGTGCGCAGACCCCTCGCCCATTGCGTCCACCTCGCCCAAAGCGTGAATTTAAGCGAAAGCCAAAAGTCGCCAAACCAGAATCCACCAAAGCTGATAACCCAACACCAGCGGCTGCAGCCGACAAGCCTGCAGATGTCGATTCAACTGCGAGCCAATCCGCCTAATCAATTAACCTTGCCCCATGGCAAACATCGTTGAATACGAAGTCCGAGGCAAAGTTGCAATCATCACCC
>RFMT01000052.1 GCA_009927565.1 Acidimicrobiia bacterium | reverse complement strand
TTAATCGACCAGAAGCTCGCAATGCCGTTAACGGCGATGTCGCTAGCGGTCTTGAGGCGGCCATCGACAAACTTGAAGCAGACTCGAACGTATGGGTTGGCGTCTTAGCGGCAAACACCGCAGGTCAAGAGCGGCCAGTGTTTTGCGCGGGCGCCGACTTGAAGGCAATTAATTCTGGGCAAGCTGCGGCTTTAAATACCAAGCGCGGTGGTTTTGGTGGCTTCGTTTATCGTGAACGCAAAAAACCGGTTATCGCAGCGGTTGACGGTTTGGCCACTGCTGGCGGATGCGAACTAGTTCTCGCCTGTGACATGCTCGTGGCTTCTACTCGTTCGGCTTTTGGCCTTGCCGAAGCAACTAGAAACCTAATCGCCGGCGCGGGTGGTCTTTTTAGATTGCCCCGAGCAATCGGTCGAGCGGCTGCGATGGAGGCGATTCTCACTGGCGAACCGTTCTCTGCTCAGCGCGCATATGAACTTGGCATGGTCAACAAGCTTGTTGAACCGAACACATCACTTGACGCCGCAATTGACCTCGCCCTGCGAGTCTGCAAAGCCGCACCTCTCGCGGTTTGGGCGAGCCGCAAGGTCGTCTTGGCTTCTGCGACAGAGTCAGATCAGAATCTGATCGACATGACGAATAAAGAGTTCGGCGCAGTTTTAGCTTCCGAAGACACAAAAGAAGGCTTGACGGCTTTCATCGAAAAACGCCCACCAAATTGGCAAGGAAAATAGATTTCCAATTATTAGTTTTTCAAATCTGTTGTAACGGTTATCAATCGCGCGACCAAACCAGACCGCTCAAAGAGGTTTTTGGTTTCTCGATCCCCAGGTAACGCAAAACCGTCAAGAGCAACGAGCGACTCGGCTTTTGCCCAAGCGATCGTCGCACTAACTAGTGCGTCACCAATTCCGATGTTGCGAGCATCTCTTGTTACGAATACTTGTTCAATAGTCGCAATCATTCCTGATTTTGTCTGGCTAAGTTTTGCGACCAAATAGCCCATTACTGTTTCATCAACTCCAGCAACAAACGCGGTGATTGAGCTTTCGGCAATAAACCTCTTCCACTGTTCGCCGATTAACTCGAATTCATATCCATGTCGTAGCCCGCCACGAAAATGGTCCAGATTTGCCCGAGCTTCGGCTTCAAGTTCTTCTAGAACTAAACAATCACTCTCAGTTGCTCTGCGAGTAAAAACTTGCACGTTTTAAACTAGGCAGATTTAAACAAAGGACATGCGTCGTCCTCGACCGGACAACCTGGAGCATTTTGCCGAACCAACAGAAAGCAATGCGTACATTGCGTCTCGTCAGGGCGACGCGGTTGAAGTCGTTCAACTCCGTCGGTTCGATCATCACCAATAATTTCTTCTTCTTCGTCGGGCGCAGTCTCTTGTGGCGACGATAATTTCTCTTGCAGAATCGACGACAGGTCAGCCTCGACATCGTCTTCTGTTCGCAAGTCATCTTCATCGTCGTCGTCATCTGCTGATTTTGTTTTGGCAACTTCAGCAGGTGCAAGCGTCGAGCCCTCGTCAGTAATTAACGGATCAACTACTAAAACATCGGGATCAGTCTCGAGATCTTCTTCGGCATCGAGCAGATCGTCGGGGTCAATGTCACCTTCGACATCAGCCAGGTCATCTGGTTCGATCTCGTCAGCGGTGATTTCATCAGCGCCCTCAATTTCAATTTCTTCTTCGTCAGCCATGTTGTCCTATAACTAGATTCATTTGAAGCGCGCATAGTATCGGATATCCGGGGCTATAACTCCAAATCGGTGTGAGACCCATTATTTTCGCCGAGCCTCTGCGCGCCGCTCAGAGTCAAGGCGTTCAAGTTCGGGTGCATCTTTAACCAGATGTGTCATAGCCTCAGCGACCGCTTTGTGACCTGCCTGTTCAGCAATCAGCCTGTGCATTTCGATTGCGACACGACGATATGACGGGTGTCCCTGAGGTGAAGATCGCAACTCGAGCATGTGAATGGCCTCGCGAGCATTAAATTGCATGATGTAGCGAAGTCGATATGCCATCGAGACTGCGTAAGGTGCCTGGCTCGGGTAATCAGTCAAAAGTGCGTCGTAGAGCGAACTTGAGCGCTCCATCGCTTCGTCAAACTGATCTCCTAGTCCGGCTTCGACAACTAACTCAGGTCGAACGTAACCATGATGAGGTGTCAATCGTTGCCATTCGATCGTCAAGAGCCTGTGGCGCTGCAGATCGCGAAAAGCGCCGTAATCACCCAATACGTCGAATCGATAGTCAATGCGCTCAAATGCTCTGCCTGGCTTGTGTCGACGATTTTCACGATTACCAACATATGCACGAATCAATGCGACGCGTCTGTCATGACTTAATTCTCTGACTTCATTCAACAGTTGTGACTCGGGCAAATGCGAACTTGAGTAGCAAATTGCCGCAAGCAACTTATCTTCGCCATCCGGATCGAAGTCAGTGAGTACAACCTCTTGAGCCTCATTTGGATCGAGAGCACCAAAGTATTCGTCTACAAGTTCAACTGTCTCGCTCTCGCGCTCGGCTAAATATTCGGTCCAACGGGCTCCTCGATCTGCAACATCGACACGTCGCAAGAAACTTGGCACAACTTTTCGCAACTCGGTAAGCATCATGTCGGCATATAGCCGTGCCTCGGGCAGGTTGTGTCCTCGCATACGCAGCAACAACGCTTCATAACCCTGACCTGTGCCATAAATACCAAGATTGGATAGTGATGCTGCCGGCAAAACCCCTCGTACTGCGTCAAGACCCTTGGCGCGGGTGGCTTGTTTGAAAACAAAATCAGAAACATTTGAATCACGCTTGACTGTTTTGCGAATATGCTCGGTGACCGACTCGACCATTGTTGAATAAGAGTCGAACATTCGATCCATGTCGCCGACGTAACGAGTGCCAAACGGACCATTCAAGATGTCTGCATCCCGATAAAAGCGATAACGACCACCAAGTCGTGCGTCATAGTTGATGTATCGCGTGCTCTGCTCGAGGTAACTCATCAGTCGCCCACGCTCAAGAATTTTGGTCAGAAGATTCGATGCTTGTTCGCAAGCAAGGTGTACGCCGCCCAACTGCGCAACGCTGTCATCGCCGTATTCGACAAATACTTTCTCATAAAGGTCTTCGGCTCGCTCAAGGCCAATTGTGGCGTCAAGCGATTTGTCACCACTCAGGTCTAAATCGCTGACAAACTCATCAAGAAACAAGCGTCTTAAACTTTTTGCACTTCGGCTGTAACGTGCAAAAAGAGCACCCTTTACAACTTCGGGCAGATTTACAAGTGCGAAAACAGGACCGTCAAGATTCGTAAAGTAGCGCCGGAGAATCTCGTTCTCATCTTCGCTGAAGTTCTCGGGCACGTATACCGTCATGGCGCGATATCTTACGAGTCCGCACGCTGTGGGAGAGGGATTACAAATTCAGCTGATTTTCGGCTGTATTTTGAGTTAAATTACGCCTTCGGGTACTAACCCGTCACCAAATGCCGCTTTGACTTCATCTTGCAATGCTTTTGAAAGCCACATGTCGATTGCCGTCATCGCCATGATCTTTGCGCCTTCAACAATTGCTCGAGTTGCTTCTTCACCCTTTGTGAAATCGGCAAATGCGGCACTGTGAAGTGAAACACCAGTTGGCGCAACTTGCATCATCGGATGAATCGACGGCACCAGGTAACTGATATTGCCCATATCGGTCGAGCCACCGCCTGTTCCAGGCAAAAATTCGCTCGTCATCTGACGACCAAATTGTGCAGCATTGCGAATATAGCTCTCAAGCAACGGCAGGTTGTCAACCAAGTCAGCAAATGTGTTCTTCTTCCAATCGAAAGTTACGGTGCAACCCGCGGCCATTGCTCCGCCTTCGAGGCATTTTGCTACCCGCTCTTTTAACGGTTGCAATGTCTCAATCGTCGGCGAGCGCACATACCAGTCCATCTCGGTCTCGCGAGGCACGATATTTGGTTTTTCGCCTGAGTTCGTGAAAATACCGTGAATACGTTCTGTAGGCAAAATGTGTTGACGCAACGCTGCCACATTCATGTATCCAAGCACGGCAGCATCGAGAGCATTTTTGCCCTTGTGCGGTGAAACAGCAGCGTGTGCTGCTAGTCCGTGAAACTTTACGAACAAATTCTGAATTGCAATCGCATTCATTCGCGCGAGGTCAGCATCTGCGGGGTGAATCATCATCGCTGCATCAATGTTTCTGAACGCTCCCTTTCGGGCCATCTCAATTTTTCCGCCACCACCTTCTTCGGCTGGGTGCCCATCAATGCGAGATTGCCACCGCATTGCTCTGCGACTGCGCTCAAT
>RFMT01000335.1 GCA_009927565.1 Acidimicrobiia bacterium | reverse complement strand
GCCATCTTGGGTGATCGAAGCAACAACTGGATAGATTCCGCGCAACGAATCTGGGCCACCAGTGGCAGAATCAGCATCCGAGGCTTCCCAGAGTGCTCTCGCACAAAGTTTTATCGCATCATTCGCCGTTAAATCACGTCGCCACGCAACTCTCATGACGGTGCTGGCATGAAGCATTCCCGAACCTGTGGCTACAAAATCTTTTTCTTCGTAGCGACCTCCAGTCACGTCGTAATCCCACAGACGACCAGAGTTCGTAAGCGAATCAAAACCGGCAAAGATTGGAACAACAACCATGCCTTGCATCGCGGCTGGAAGATTGCTGCGAACGAACATTGACAATTGATTCGCCTTACCTTCCAACGAAAGAGTCTGACCTTCGACCTTTTCATAGTGCTCAAGTTGAAGCTGAAAAAGTTTTATCATCTCCATTGCTGGGCCTGCTGCTCCGGCAATCGCTACGCCACTGAATTCATCGGCTTGAACAACTTTTTCCATGCTTCGGTGACTTATCAAATTTCCAGAAGTGGCGCGACGATCACCTGCCATTACGACACCACCAGCAAAACGCATCGCTACACAAGTCGTCGCATGTGGAATCATCAAATCATTGGCGTCTGACCGCAGCGCAAACGGTGACATTCCGACTCGTTTAAGCAATTCTCCAAAATTTGCACCCGGATCAGAACCGGCAGCGAACATCGGCATTGACATAATTTTAGGATACGGCTACTGGCCGCCCTTTTGCACATAACTCTTTACGAAGTCCTCAGCGTTCGTCTCGAGTACTTCATCAATTTCATCAAGCAAGTCGTCGAGATCTGCTTTCAACTTTTCACCCTTTGCAGACACATTGGTCTCAACTGTCTCTTCGGTGTTTGTGCGTTCTTTTGAAATTTTTTGTTTGCGAGTTCTTTCAGCCATATTCGCACCATAGCCAATTCTTAAAGACTTGTAAAACTGCTGTATGTGACAAAGGTTGTCTAATTGGTCGGTTTGAAACTTGATGACGACACCTGATCGCCAAGTGCGGTTACTAGTTCGGCTGGTGTAGAACTTTGTGCAATAAGACTTTCAGTTAGATGTCGGGTTCCACGTAGTGGCTCCATCATCGGCACCCTTCGCAATGGTTCTCGCCCGATATCAAACACGATGCTGTCCCAGTTGGCGGCAACTACATCTGTCGGCCATTTCTTCAAACACATACCCCTGAAATATGCACGAGTGGTGTCAGGCGGTGTTGTTGTCGCAGAAATGACTTCTTCTTTAACGGTCATAGTTTCAAGATTTGCGCGCAACGCGAGACATTTTTCGGCGCGCATATCGTGATATTGCAGGTCGATTGCCTTAAGTCTCGGATCATTTGACTGAAGATTGTGTCGCTCTGACATGCCGTCAACAATTCGCTTTTTCGCTACCCAATCAATGACATGACGCATTGACATCGGATCTTCTTTTAGACCTTCAATGACCTCGCGCCACCTGCGCAAAATCAACTTGCCATCTTCTTCACCAACACTTTCAAGACCAAATTTTTCGGAGTATCGCTCGGCTCGCTCGCATAATGCGTCTTGAAGCTCTAGGGCCGTAAAAGTCTTTCCGGACTCAAGCAGAATTTTTTGGCGAAGCGTCGGATCGTGACTTACATGTCGTATCGCCGCAACGGGTGTTGCGAGTATCAAAGAATTGTCTAGTTGTGAATCTTCAATCATCGACAGCAAAATCGCTGTAGTTCCGAGTTTTAAGAACGTTGATACCTCGCTCATGTTCGCATCGCCGACAATGACATGTAACCGCCGATATTTCATCGGGTCACAATGAGGCTCGTCTCGCGTGTTTACTATCGGTCTTTTGAGTGTTGTTTCGAGCCCGATCTCTTCTTCGAAAAAATCTGCTCGTTGCGAAAGCTGAAAAGCTACCGATGAGGACGGCATGCCCTCAAACTCGCTTCCAACCTTTCCCGCCCCACAGAAAACCTGGCGCGTAACGAAATGTGTCGTGATCAGCGCTGCCAATTCACCAAATGGTGTCGAACGGCTAACCAAATAGTTTTCGTGACAGCCGTAACTATTGCCTTTGCCATCTGAGTTGTTTTTATAGGCGACCAGCTCGGCTCCCGCTGGCAATACGCGCTTGGCAGCCTCCATACTTTGACGCACAATTTCTTCACCAGCGCGGTCGAATAGCACAGCTTCACTGGCTGTGCGACACTCAGGTGTTGATACCTCTGGGTGGGCATGGTCAACGTAATAACGCGCACCGTTTGTCAAGACCGTATTGACCATGCTCATTTCAATATCTTGCGGAAAGACGTCGTCGAGACTGAAGCCACGAGCGTCCGAACCTGGTCTCTCGGCGTCGAAATCCCAGCCGATTTTTGCATCGAATCGACTCACATATGAATTGATGAGCAATGACGAGGATGTCACCGGACTTGAGTCGACGCCAGTTGCGATTATCCCGTATTCGGTTTCGATTCCAAGTACTTTGGCGATGCTCATAAGTGAGTCTTAGAGATACTGGCCTGTGGCGGTCTTCTCAATTGCACGGCCACCAGAATTTGAGTCCGACGCGTCGCGCACGAGAGTGCGAATAAATACGATTCGTTCACCCTTCTTGCCAGAGATCTTTGCCCAGTCGTCAGGGTTCGTTGTATTCGGCAGATCTTCGTGTTCTTTGAATTCTTGTCGAATCGACAGCCTTAAATCTTCAAGATTGATTCCGCGCTCTCCGCTAGCGATTAGGCGTTTGATAGCTAATTTCTTTGCGCGCCGAACGATATTTTCGATCATCGCCCCTGAAGAAAAGTCTTTGAAATACATCACATCGCGGTCACCATTTTGATAAGTGACTTCCAAGAACCGATTCTCTTCGTCCTGTCGATACATCTCATGAACGGTCGCATCAATCATTTCTGAAATTGCGACGTCAGTCGAGCCACCAAACTGTTCGACTGTCGTCGAGGAAATGGGTAGTTCACTCGTCAAATAACGGGCGAATATTTGTCGGGCCGCTTTCTCATCTGGACGATCGATTCGAATCTTTACATCGAGCCGTCCTGGTCGGAGAATCGCTGGGTCAATTAGGTCCTCGCGATTTGTCGCACCGATCACGATCACATTGCGCAGTCCTTCGACGCCGTCAATCTCGGCGAGAAGCTGCGGCACGATGGTCGACTCCATATCTGACGAGATTCCAGTTCCTCGTGTTCGAAACATCGAATCCATTTCGTCGAAGAAGACGATCACAGGCCAGCCCTCTTCGCTCTTTTCGCGGGCACGTTGAAACACCAGTCTGATTTGACGCTCGGTCTCGCCTACATACTTATTCAACAATTCCGGCCCTTTGATATTGATGAAGTAGCTTTTCGCTTTTTCGCCACCGTTGGATAGTGAAACCTTTTTAGCCAGACTGTTTGCTACAGCCTTGGCGATGAGTGTTTTGCCGCACCCAGGCGGTCCATAAAGAAGAATTCCCTTAGGCGCGGGAAGCTGATGTTCGGCAAATAGATCTCCGTGCAAAAAAGGCAACTCCACTGCGTCGGCGATTTGTTCTATTTGCGAATCAAGACCACCGATGTCCGCGTAACTGATATCTGGTACTTCTTCAAGTAAAAGATGCTCAACTTCTGGTTGACTCAAACGCTCGAGCAGCAAGTTCGACTTCGGGTCCATACGAAGCAAGTCTCCGCTTCTCAATAAAGTGCCACGAATTGAGTCAGCAAGTTCACAAACTCGCTCGTCATCACCATGGCCAGTCACAACTGCTCTAACACCGTCTTCCAGTACTTCTTTTAGATGCACGACTTCGCCTATCGCTTCCGGCATACGAACTTTGACAACGTTGAAACTCTCATTAAGAACGACCTCGGCGCCACGCTCGAGACTTTCAAAGTCGATTTCAGGATGCACCGTTACTCGCATCTTTCGACCGCTCGTCAAAATATCAACCGTCTTGTCTTCATTCTTTCCGACTATTACTCCGTAGCCACTTGGCGGTTGGGTCAACTTTTCAACTTCGTCGCGAAGCGATGCAATATGTTCACGAGATTCACGCAACGTATACGAGAGTTTTTCGTTCTGAGCGACAGCATGTGCTAACTGTCCCTTTATTTCAAGAAGTTTCTCTTCTAGTTGGCGCGCGCGTTCGCGAGCGATTTCTGGACTCGCATCTGCCTCTCGTGCCATAGTGAAATCCGCCTCTCAACTAACAAGGCATACCGTATAGGTCAAACAACGGATTTGAAAAACCGCAGATATGCCGAAACTTCCCTTGTTGCCGTGTAGCCTATTTTCGTTGCCATACCGATTATTTAGTTTCGAGGAGACCTGCGTTATGAAAGTTTGGATTGATCAAGATCTCTGCACAGGTGATGGTCTTTGCGAAGAAATCGCACCTGATGTTTTTACACTTCTCGATGATGGCTTGGCCTATGTCAAAGAGGGTTCGACGATTTATGCAACCGCAAAAGGTAATCCCCAGGGTGCGGCGGGTGTTGCAAACTTTGCTGATTCCCAACTTGACGCAGTTGTAGAGTCCGCCGAAGAATGCCCCGGTGAGTGCATCTTCATTGAGCCGTAAGTATTAGTTTCCGACAAATCTTGCGCTAGTCAAGAAACCCGTGTGGGCGACCATGCGATGATCTGGGCGCACTGATGTGCCCTCGATATGCCAACTACGGTGCAGCACTTCGATCGTTCGGTGATCTAACCAGCCCTCGCCTAGCGTCTCACGTGTTTTGACGGCTTGAGTGATGCTTGGCGAGTATGAAACCAAAATTGCCCCTCGCCTCAGTGACTTCTCAGCGTGTGGCACAACTTGCCAAGGTTCAGGCAAATCGAGAACCATACGATCGAATCCAACTTCGTCGATTCCCGCATAAACATCTTTCACTGAAACTCGATAGCGACTGAGCGAGTCAGCCCCGAGAAACTCGCGCACGTTTGTCTGTGCCCGATTCGCAAAATCATCACGAATTTCGTATCCATCGACAATTGCTCCGTATCGCAGCATGGCCATCGAAAGTGCACCTGAACCTAAACCAGATTCAAAAACTTTGGCACCAGGGTAAATATCAGCCATCATGCAAATTGGTGCCAAGTCTTTTGGATAAATAACTTGAGCGCCACGAGGCATTTGAAGCACAAAGTCTTCGAGCGTCGGTCTTAAGAGAATGAATTCTGCTCCTTTTGTCGAACGAAGAACCGATCCTTCATGAGTGCCGACCACGTCGCTGTGACTTAGAAAGCCCGAATGAGTATGAAACTCACCACCGGCTTTGAGCGTGAACAAGTATCTTCGCTTTTTAGCGTCGATAAGCAACACTTTCTCTCCGTACGCAAACATCAAGCGTCCGAACTATTGAGCAGTCTCAGAACTTGAACCTGGCTTGCTTTTCTTCCCACTTTTACGCCCTAGTAAGAAAGATGAGATCATGGCGAGAGACGATGCACCACCGATTAGGGCCTTGAGTTGCGTCGATTTGCTACTGATTGAATCTTTGAAATCGTCTTGAAATTGCTCAAGACTCGCAATAAGTTCATCGCGTGAGATCTTGTCATCTTGGCTCATGACTTTTGTAGTGTGCCTTTGCGAATCCTTGAGATGGTTGCAAACAAAATCGCCACACAAACAACTAGGGCGACCAGATAACTAGTCCACGACCAAGAAGTTGACTCATCAAAAAGCACTGCTTGAGAAAGTCGTAAAACTCCGACTGCGCCGAGCACAATGCCAATGCTCAAAGACAAGGCCGCTAGTAAGCCAAAGTAATCCAACGACCAGCACCCTTGATTGGCTTTATCGTCTCGTGCTTTACGTAGTTAAGAAACATCTCGAAGATCTCGGACACCGAGTTCTTTTCAGATGTGCTCTTTGACTTTGCGTCGATCTTGAAACCAGTCACATCGTTATTCTACGACCGATCGGCTGCTCCTCGGTCTCCGATTAGTGACTACTTAGAAACGAACTAAGGCGCATCCGATGAGGTTAAGGCAACAACATTTCAACTTCGAGTTTCTTGTTGCCAAACGATAGGGCTGTGACCAGGTTATTCCATATCGGACGGTAGAAATTCACCGTTGATGCTCCGCTTCCATTCATAATTAGAGCGAACACGGTGCTTCTGCCGTCATCAAGTGGGAACATTCCCGAAAGTGATTTGACTCCATTTAAAGTGCCGGTTTTCGCTCGCATAGTTCCCGAACCCGGGCCCGACAAAAAGACGTCACGCAGAGTTCCAGTCTTTCCAGCAGTTGCCAGAGCTGTTGTAACCAAACCGTTTTGTCCGTCCCGTTCTAATAACTGTGCGAGAAGATCACAGGTGAGAAGATTGGTTCGATCGAGCCCAGACCCATCGAGCAATGCAACTCCCTCGCCCGGCAAACCCCATTCGGCAATCTTTGATGCGATCACGTTCAAACCATCAATGCGAGTTGCTGAAGATCGCCCAACTCTTCCGATTTCTTTAACCAACAACTCGGCGGTGTTGTTGTCACTATTGACCAACATTTCTGTCACAACTTCTCGCATCGAGACAGATTCGAGACTCGCAATAAGCGGCGTATCGCTCGAAGAAATTCCCACTTTTGGCGCATTACGAACCGAGATACCGCGAGACGTTAGAAGCCTTGTGAATTCAGTAGCGGCGGCGAGCGCCGGATTTGCCGGCTTTATTGGCGAACCTGAAACAGCGCCGTCATTAATCATGAGCGCACCGAGAGGCCCAGCTTCAACGCTTCGAATTCCATCTCCCCAACTCGGCACATATCTCTCAGTGTCATAGAGAGACTCATCCCCGACAATCGAACCTTCGATTGCCGATACTCCTAAGGCGACGAGTGCATCGACCAACTTTTCGACGTCAGTCGGAGTAATAGTTGGGTATTTTTCGGTTGATGGGTACACACGAGTTGTCAACAATGGATCTCCAGAGCCAACTAGCCAAAGGTCTCCGCGTACAACAGATCCAGAAACGATTCCGAGCATTTTTGTGGAATATCTGTGCTCTGGCCCAAGGACATCTAGAGCAACCGCCGCTGTCAACAATTTGAGGTTGCTACCCGGGACCAACGCCTTGGTCGTGTTGACACCAACTATGGTCTTCGAGTCTGTGATTACTTTCAAACACGAATCAGGTGGTAGTGCTGCGATGACTTGCCCCAGTTTTGCGTTCACACGACCGGCCGAATTCAAGTCGACAAGAGACTGAGGTACGCGACGTGCTGACAAAATTGGAGTGACTGGCGAGTCGGGCAACTCACGTTGTATTGCAAGTGGCCGAACTTCGTCACCCGCAGCGAGTGCAACTTGCCAAACTGAAAGCAGAGGTATTGCACCACAAAGCGTAAACACAACGAAAGATACAATCAGTCGTCTCGTCGGGAGCTGATCTGCGATTCTATTTAGTCGCTTTAAAGCAACTGAAAAAATTTATTCGGTTTCACTATTTTGCTAGTCCTCGCCACTTCGCGTAAAGATACGCACTTGATAAGGCGCGTGCGGCGCGCTGTCCACTTGCATAACACAATCGCCCAGTTTTTTGAACTGCGACTACACCTGCATTTTTCGGGTCGGCCACTGCCAGTTCAGTTGCTAAAAGGATTGGCTTTTTAGTCTCGACCGACAAATCAGCCGCAAACTTCGCATACATTGCATCTTGGCGCTCGTGATAACTAACTATGCGCTCTAGTTCGTAATCTGGAAAATATCTCCCTTCGCGCATCATTCGGGCCTGATTTGACTGAATACCTATTCCGAGAAAGATAATTGCGTCAACTGCTTCATCGGTGGCAACTAGTCGCATAATATCGACTACGGTCTCACGCGTTTCACCGCCGGCACAGTCGATGGGGTTATTCTTGCTCCAGCGCTGTGGCAATAACCTCGAGATTTCAGCCTCAAGGCGTCTGGGCAAATCGATAAGACAAAGCGTGCCTTCTTCATGAATCGCATCTGAAGTGACAACACCCCAACCACCAATCGTCGTTAACACGACCGTGTTCTTACCGGTCGGCAACGGCTGAGTTGCAAATGTTGCAGCCACGTCAAATGCGCGTTCAACGTCATTGACCCTTGTTACGCCGGTGTTTCTGCAAATTGCATCAAAAATTTTGTCGTCACTAGCAAGCGCGCCCGTATGACTTGTTGCGGCTCGTGCGCCACTAGCGGTTGAGCCACCCTTGACAACTACGAGGGGCTTCACTGCACACAATTCGCGCATTGATTTGGAAAGCAGCCGGCCATCAGTGACACCTTCAATATAAGCAAGCGCGACTTTCGTCGACTCATCAGTCGAAAAGTAGTCAAAGAAGTCTGGTACCCCAACCATCGCGGCGTTTCCGGCAGATACAGCGCGAGCAATGCCGACTCCTGTCTGTCGGGAATAGTTCATGAAACTCGAAACGAAATTGCCACTTTGGCTGACCACAGAGATCGAACCTTGTGGCGGATACGGACCAACAATTTGCGCACAAAGGTTGTGCGGTGTGCTGATAAGACCTTGACCATTTGGTCCGACCAACAGTATGCCTAGCTCGGTAGCGAGACTTGTTAGTTCAAGCTGTGCTTGCAATCCTTCTGCACCCGAATCTGCATAACCTGCCGAAGTTATGTATGCAGCCCTAATTCCCTTCTTTGCGCATGCTCGGAGAATTTCTTTATTGGTTGCTGCAGGAGTGCAGATAAAGGCCAAATCAACACTGTCGTCAGGAAGGTCATCGAGTGACTCAAGGCATTTGGTGTCTAAAACAGTTGCGCGCTCGAGATGTGTTGCAAATACGCGCCCAAGATAACCGTTTACCAAAATGTTGTGCAAAGAAACAAAACCAAATTTGCCAGGGTGAGTAGATGCGCCGACCACGACAACGCCTTTCGGAGAAAAAAGTGCTTCATAATTAGGATTGCTTTTCGCAATTGGATTAATTATCGACGGATTCGAATCGTACATCTCAACTAAGGCATCGACTGGCACAACCGATCCGTTGGGTCTGACAATAAGCGGATTCAAATCGATTGATTTGACATTCTCATTTTCAACCTGCGCTCGAGATAACGAGAGCAAAATCTCTGCCAACTGATTACGATCAACCGCCCGCTCTCCCCTGAACTCGCCAAGTATCTCTTGGCTTCTAAGTTGATCAACAAGGGCGATCGCTGAGGTGAAATCGAGTGGAGTCGGCGCAAATGTGGTGTCATTGAAAACTTCTGCAAAAACACCACCCATGCCGAGCATCACAAAACTTCCAAATTGCTCGTCGCTGATCACACCTGCGATCAACTCGCGACGACCTGATTCCATTTTTGCGACCAACAGCGACGCTTTCCCGTCTTCGGGTCTAACTTGACCAAGCAATGCAACCGATGCGTCATAAGCATCAGTTGAAGATCGAATGTTCAGCTTGACCATGTCGCGCTCGGTTTTGTGACTAATCGTGTCGGCGCATATTTTGATCGCAACCGGATAGCCGATTTCGCTTGCCGCACTCACGGCATCATCGGCCGAAAACACTTCAATCTCCTTGGCAAACAAAACTCCGTACCTCGACAAAAACTGCTTTGATTTAACCTCTGAGAGCATGATTTGCTTCGATTCAGGCACGTTGTAACAGTAGTGTGAAAGCCTGATCCAATTCGATAACACAAGAAATGTGATTGCAATCTGATGCAAATAATTTCAGCGCTTTTCGTCGAGAACTTTGCACTTCGTCAGGCACCCGGCCCGAGCACCCGAGTGGATCTCACCGGAGCTTTTTTCTCAATCGCTGCGCCATCGCCCGTTCCCGTGACGATTGATCCGCATTTAGTTGTCCTGATCTATTGTCCTAAGTCCGAAGCCGGCAATTCAGTACTTGAGGTGATTTTTCGGTCTGGGCCCCAAGAAGATGCCGAGCAGTTAGCGCGAAATGTGAGTCCCTTCACGGTTGAGCCCGGCAAGTTCACTTATCGCTTGGTCAGAGGCGAGCTTTTAATTTCACAATATTCACAAATTTTTGCCCACTGTCGACTCGGAACGGGTCAATGGCATCTTGTGCCTTTGACCGTTCTGCCGCCCGTTGATGAATCATCAAATCGGGGTTAGGTCTGCCAACCAACTAGTTTTGTCGCAGTGGTAATGAAACTTTCTGCACAACAAGATCGTGATGCTGTCAACCTGATTCGTGGCATCGCCATGGATGCACCGCTTGCAGCAAAGAGTGGTCATCAAGGCACGGCCATGGCTCTTGCACCACTTGGGCACGTTCTTTATAGCCGAATTTTGCGACACGATCCCAAGAATCCTCACTGGAAGAATCGTGATCGGTTTATTCTCAGCAATGGTCATGCATCAATTTTGCAATACACCCTTTTGTTTCTTAACGGATATGGCATCGAACTAAACGATCTCAAACAATTCCGACAATTTGGTTCTGTTACACCAGGACATCCAGAAGCCGGTCACACACCTGGCGTTGAAGTAACTACCGGCCCTTTGGGTCAAGGTTTCGCCAATGCCGTAGGAATGGCTATTGCCGAGCGAAATTTGCGCGCTCGTTTTGGCGCATCGGCTTGTGATCACAACACATATGTTCTTGCCGGAGATGGTTGCCTTATGGAAGGAATCAGTCACGAAGCGGCGTCGTTAGCAGGACACCTAAAACTTGATCGGCTTGTGTGCATTTTTGATGACAATGCGATCACGATCGACGGCTCTACTGCTTTGAGTTGCTCGGATGACGTTGCAAAACGTTTTGCCTCATACGGTTGGAATGTGATGCGACTTGGGGACGTTGCCGAAGATCTTGACGCTCTCGAAGAGTCGCTCGTCAGCGCGCGAGCAAATAGGGGGTCACCGACCCTGTGTATTCTGAAAACACATATCGGCGCACCATCGCCTGACTTCACAGACTCGCATGAAGCACATGGCAATCCGTTTACAGCAGCGCATGTAACAGCGACCAAGAAGGTAATGGGTATCCCAGATGTACCTTTTTGGGCGCCTGATGATCTAGTTAGCGCGTGTCGTTCAGTCGCTCAATCACGTGGTCAGAAGTTGACAACCGAATATTCAACTGAAATCACCGAGACAACTGATAAGTATTTGTGGGAAGCCGCATGGAAGACCCCAAAATCGTCATCGTTCAGATCGTTGCTTCCTGAATTTGATGGGAGCGCAAATTTTGCGACTCGGCAAGTCATTCAAAAAGTCCTCGACGCCTCGTTACCTGCGCTACCCGGTTTGATTAGTGGTTCAGCCGACCTCACTGGCAACACAGGGTCAAAACTTTCGAAGCAAGTAGCTCAAAGTGAGGCTGCACCCGACGGAAGACAGATCTATTTCGGCATTCGTGAACACGCAATGGGAGCCGCAGTTGTCGGCATGGCATTGCATGGCGGTCTACTGCCCGTCTGCGGAACCTTTTTTGTTTTCGCCGACTATATGCGTCCTGCGATTCGATTGGCCGCGCTTTCCAGGGCAAAATGCGTTTTCATCTTTTCACATGACTCCGTAGGTGTGGGCGAAGATGGTCCGACACATCAGCCTGTTGAGCAGTTGGCCTCGCTGAGAGCAATACCCGATTTGCAGGTCATTCGGCCAGCCGACCCAAATGAGACGGTTGCGGCATGGTGTGCTGCCGTCGATCATGACGGTCCAACCGCAATAGTTTTGTCGAGACAAAATGTTCTAAGTGTCACCGATGGCTCGGCGGTGAACAACGGCGCAGGAATCGTCGGCGTGCAAATTGCCAACCCAGATGTCGTATTGGTTGGGACGGGAAGCGAGGTCGGGCTTTGCACACAGGCCGCCGAGCAATTAGCAACGGCAGGTATTAAGGCTCAAGTCGTTTCGATGCCGAGTTGGGACCGATACGAACGCAGCGACAAATCACCGAGCACAAAACTTTTCCCTGATGGTGTGCCCATAGTTTCAGTCGAAGCAGGAGTAACTCTTGGTTGGCACAAATACGCCGACTACCCGATCGGAATAGATCGATTTGGTTCAAGTGCGCCCGGCGCAATCGCGCTGAAAGAACTCGGCATCAGTGTCGAAGCAATTGTGAACAAGGTCAAAACGCTCTAGATGTCTGACAGACTGAAGTCTCTATTTAGCGAGTTTGGGCAAAGTCCCTGGCTCGACAATTTGAAGCGCAGTTACATTACGTCAGGTGAGTTGGCTCTAACACGTGACAGTGGCATACGCGGTCTTACCTCGAATCCGACGATTTTTCAGAAAGCGATTCAAGGCTCTGAAGACTACTCGCAACAATTTGCACAACTGGTAAATCAAAAGCTCTCACCGATTGATAGTTACTGGCAATTGGTGCTTAGTGATATTCACAGCGCACTTGATGTTTTCGAACCTCTGCATCAAGAGTCAAGGGGTCTTGACGGTTACGTAAGCGTCGAAGTAGATCCGGCTCTCGCCCATGACACCATCGGCACGCTTAAAAGCGCTCGTGAACTTGACGTGAAAGTTTCGCGCCCTAACGTAATGATAAAAATTCCTGCAACATCTGACTGCATACCTGCTATCGAGACAATGATCAGTGAAGGACGCAACGTAAATGTGACATTAATTTTTAGTCTTGAGAGATATCAAGAGGTGATGGACGCTTATATACGTGGCTTAGATCAATTGTCGAAAACCGATGCCGATAAAGTCCGATCAGTAAGTAGTGTCGCTAGTTTCTTTATTTCGCGCGTTGACACAGAAATCGACCAACGTCTTGCTACTAGTGGGCACCGTTCGGCCGAGTCGTTACTCGGCACTGCCGCAATCAACCAAGCAAAGATTGCATACGAGATGTTTCAAAAGACATTCTCTGGGCCTTCATGGATCAAACTCCAACAACTTGGTGCAAAAGTTCAAAGGCCACTCTGGGCGTCCACGTCTACTAAGAACCCGAAGTATCCAGACACGCTTTATGTCGACAGTCTGATCGGTGAAAACACGGTCAATACTCTGCCCGACGCTACAGTCGACGCGTTTAAGAGTCATGGCACCCTCAAGCAGACAATCACGCAAGGCCTAGATCGTGCCCATGAAGAATGGCAAAGACTTGGGTCGATTGGCATCGACGTTTCTGATGTTGCGGCAAAGCTTGAGCGCGAAGGTGTGGCGTCATTTCAAAAGAGCTTTGACGAATTGATTTCAGTCTTGGCACAAAAGGCTGTTGAACTCTCGTAATGTCTGGCAAGGAGATTGAGTCTCTAGTCAACGAGCTTTTGGATAAATCAGAAATCAAACTGAACCGTCGTTTGATAGCCGAACTTGTTAAAGAATCCCTTCAACTTGGTAATGATGCGACCAGCACTTTAAATTTGAAAATTGCTAGTGCCGCGATTGCTGAAATGCGCGAGGCATTTGCAATGTTTGCCCCATTTTCTGAACGCAAAAAAGTGACCATCTTTGGCTCGGCGCGAACTAAAAAGAATGATCCTGTTTACAAGCAAACTCAAACAGTTGCAGCCAAACTCGCGAGTGACGGATGGATGGTGGTCACAGGTGCAGGACCTGGAATTATGGAAGCTGGAATGTCGGGTGCTGGTCGCGAGATGTCGATTGGCGTGAGCATTCGCCTACCTTTTGAGACTTCAGCAAACGAGGTAATTGCAGGCGACGAGAAATATGTAGCAATGCGCTATTTCTTTACCCGCAAATTGATGTTGGTAAAAGAGTCGCAAGCTTTCATATGTGTACCGGGAGGTTTTGGCACTCTAGACGAGATGTTTGAACTTCTTACATTGTCGCAAACAGGTAAAGGAAACCCCGTGCCAATCGTCGTTCTTGATCTGCCCAACGACCCATTTTGGGGAGAGCTTGACTCATTTATTAAAAAGACCCTACTTCCACGCAAATTGGTTTCAGAACAAGATCTTGCCCTTTATCGAATTTGTTCAAGTGTCGATGCGGCAGTATCTGAAATCAACAACTTCTATTCTGTCTACAATTCGATGCGATTCGTCGGCAAAAAGTTGGTGTTGCGCTTGAATCGACAGATAAGCGACGACCATCTGTCGAGACTGAATAACGACTTCAGTGATATCTGTTTAAATTCAGAAATTGAGAGGATTGCGGCAACCAAAGCTGAAATTGACGACAATGATCTTCCTGACAAACCAAGACTTGCTATTCAATTTGCTCGAAAAGATTTTGGGAGACTTCGTCAAATGATTGACGCCATTAATACGGTTGACAGCTTTTAACCACGCGTGAGAAGACTTATTGCCTTCTCGACTGCTCTTCGAGCCTGAGTTAAGACTCGCTCTTCTTCTGGACGCTTCGACTCGCCTGCTGCATGAGCATCCTTCAAAACTGACAAGGCACGATCAGCGAGTTGGTCTGAAATCAATTTCAACTGATCAATAATTTGTTCTGAATTTTCGAAATTTTGGTGCATAGCACTACAAGTATGCCATTAGCCTGCTCCGAGATGTCACAGCCCGAAGAACTCCACGAATGGATTAGTTTCGCCGATCCCGACCTCGAACAGACCTGGTTAATAGACGCGACATTCTTGAGGTCAAACTGGACATGCATTTACGGAAACGGATGTCAAGGGGTTCTTGACGATGCTGCTCCAGAACTTCATCAGGGTTGTTGCAGTCACGGCGCGCATTTCATAGACAAAGAAGATCTTGCCTCAGTCAAAAAATTCGTCAAACGACTAACTCCTGATCATTGGCAAAATTTTGAACGGGGCAAGAACAATAAATGGCTCGGTAAAGAAAAGGACGGAAGCGACGTCACCACCACCTACAAGGGTGCTTGCATCTTTCACAATCGCCCCGATTTCGAAGGCGGCATGGGTTGTGCATTTCACGTCGCTGCTTCGGCCGCCAAAGAACGCCCGATGGATTGGAAGCCCGATGTTTGCTGGCAAGTTCCACTCAGACTCGAGCAACATGAAGAAGATGAGGACCACATTCTTTCGATCGTTCGTGAGTGGAAACGGCGCGACTGGGGTGGCGGT
>RFMT01000370.1 GCA_009927565.1 Acidimicrobiia bacterium | reverse complement strand
GCTCCGGCTGCGCGCCATGTCCATGTTCCGTCTTCACGCGTGCTTGTTAATTCGATCTCAAGACGCCTAGACATGAGCCTTTACGGTATAGGCAAACTTCTGACTTTACATATTGGCATTGCAAAACTAGTACCGTAATTTTGTGGCAATTTATGCGTTGGGTGATCGCGTACCAAAAATTCATGACACTGCGTTCGTCCACCCAGAGGCAGTCGTGATTGGCGCAGTCGAAATCGGCGCTGAGTCAACAATTTGGGCTGGTGCGGTCTTGCGCGGAGATGACGGCGAAATTCGAATTGGTTCACGAACCAGCATTCAAGATAACTGTGTAATTCACACGACACCTGAGACGCCGACGATTGTTGGTGACGATTGCGTGATTGGGCACATTGTTCATCTCGAGGCATGCACCGTTGAATCTGGTGCGCAGGTTTCATCTGGTGCAATCGTTTTGCATCGTGTGGTTGTTGAAACCGGCGCGATTGTCGGAGCGAACTCAGTCGTACTCAACGACACCGTTGTGCCTGCTGGAGCATTGGCAGTTGGCTCACCAGCAGTGATAAAAGAAGGTCGGGCTCGCAGCCAAGAAATTGAGCACGGTGTGCGCGTTTATGTCGCAAAAGGCAAGATATTTAGAGAGAAACTGCGCAAAATCAAAGACTGATATTTGTAGCGCTCTATGGCGGCAGGCGATTTTTAGCTGACAACCGCCAAGAGTTCGGATAGATCGAGTCGCTCTGATTCGACCAAATAGTGATGTGCGGCATCACGTCTGAACTGCGAACAGAGATCGGGTCTGAAAAAGCGAGCGCCTTCTCGAATCACATAGTTCAAAATAAAAAATCGATATGCGAACGGCAAGAATTCAATTTCGGTGCGGCTAAGTGGATAAACCTTGTGATAGGCAGAGATGAAACTCAAAAATCTCGGCTCAGTCAGCGTGTGAGCAGAATACGAAAACTGAGTTTTATCTCCGGTGCGCGACGACACACGGCTTAGGAAATAGAAATCAAGTAGGCGAGATTCAATGCGAAACCAGTCGTAGTCCCATCTTGTTGAAAATTCGAAAGATGATTTGCGGCTTTCATTTGTTTCACGAACCGAAAAATTACCAAGATTCCAATCCACCAATATAGGAATACGATCCCATTCGTCGTAGTGGATTCGCTCAAGATGCAGCAGCAAGTCATGCGTGTAGCGCTGCAAAGTGGAGATCGCCAAAGAATCGAGACCGAAATGAGATTCGGCTTGGTCATCGCGAAGCAGATCATATAAATGAATCGCGTCACCCTTTACCGAGTTAGACGTGGGGGGCAGACTTGGACTGATTTCAGCGCACGCCAAATGAAATTCAGCAATCTCGCTTGCCAGAGTGACAACGTCTTCGTCGTTCAAAATTCTTGGCAAACCGGTGTTGCCCTGAACATCTGTATAAAAGACTGCCCAACATTGTCCGTCGTACCAGGTGAAAGGGCGTCCATCTTTCGTCAAAACTTCGGCTAAAAATCCAGACCAACGACCGCCACTTAACAAAGAACTACACCGTGCAAGTCGGTCATGGTCTTCGGCGAATTGAAAATATGAACCGTATGAACTGACTTTTGCAATCAGGTTTGAACCGTCGGACATCGTGATGCGAAAAACTCTGTTCGTAGAAACGTGTGCCGAGACTTCGTCGAAACTGACGATTTGACGGGTGTCCCCGAAACTTGCCCAAGCATCCAAAACATTTTGTTTCGCGTTGGGCAACGATTCGCTACTAACTATCGCCCCAAAAATCATGATTCATTCTCGCAGAACCGCGAGTCGCAAATGCGCTAAGAGCGTGCGCGAATACCAATTGGCGCAATCAAGTGGAAGCCAGCTTGATGTCGCTGTTCTTCAGATTCGCCACCCCAGAAACCATATTCATGGTGATTGCGGGCGAAGTCGCGACAAGTAGAGAGCACCTCGCAAGTCTCACAAACTGCACGCGCCATCTGTTCACGTCGTTCGCGAGCCTGGGGTCTTTCTGCAGCCGGTGGAAAAAATATGTCGGACAAACCGCGACATGCGGCGTCATTCATCCACTTGTCGTCAGTCTCAAGTCTTCTTTGAAAGAAGTCGCTAGCGGACACCCTTGCAAACTAGGCGATAACTAACTGATCAGTCAATTAGATCTTGAGCGCTTGTGAAACCCCGTCGGCGAAAAGGTCAACATCTTCTAAAGTCGTGTCCCAGGCCGTCATCCAACGGTATTGATTGGTTGTAATGTCCCAGTCCCAAAAGAAGGTCCAGTCTCGAAGCGTGGTTGCGGCCGCATTTGGAATGGTCGGAAACAGACTGTTGACCACAGGGGGAGTCGTTAGACCCAGAGATTTGTGGTGACGAGTTTTCTCATAGAGGGCGAGCGCCATCGAATTTGAATTAGAGGCAAGCTTGAAGAGCAAATCATTCTGAAGAAATTCAACATATTGAGCCGAAACAAATCGCATTTTTGAATTCAGTTGTCCAACTTGCTTGCGGATGTATTCGACACGTGAGGCGAGACCCGCGTTGAAAAAGACAACAGCCTCACCAAACATCAAACCTGCTTTGACCCCACCGAAACTCAACACGTCAACTCCTGCATCAATCGTGAAACTTCGCAATGCTTTGGCTGTTGCACCGAGTGCGGCAGCCGCATTTGT
>RFMT01000334.1 GCA_009927565.1 Acidimicrobiia bacterium | reverse complement strand
AATTCGTGCGCCATCCATGTGCACGAGCATGTCGAGTTCGTGAGCAGTTTCGCAGATCGCACGCACCTCGTCGGCCGTGTAAATCGTGCCCATTTCAGTTGCTTGAGTTATTGACACAACCGCTGGTTCTGCGTGATGAATACTTCCACGCAAGTGAGCGACACTTTGAATGTCACTTGGGCGAATTTTTCCATCTACGGTCGGAATGTCGATCAATTTTGCACCAAGAAATCTCTCGGGTGCGCCGGCTTCATCAACGGCGATATGGGCAGTCGATGTGCAAACAACTGCTTGTGCAGGCTTGAGCATGCAGGCGAGTGCCAGAACATTGGCACCGGTGCCACCAAAAACAAACTCAGTCGTTACGTTGGCATCGAAAAGTTGGTTGAAGAGGTTTTTCGCAAGTGGCGTGTATTGATCGTGTCCGTATCCGAGTGCGTGAAAGCTATTTGCTCGAGTCAGCGCCTCCAAAATGGCGGGGTGGACCCCCGCAGCATTGTCGGAGGCCATCAAACGTTTCGGTGCTGGTAGCGAAATCTTCACCGAATAAGTATGCCTTCGGATAATCCACCAATCTCTTGTTGAACAGGCGTAAGTTTTTGTCATGACAAAATCGCCTGAATCTTCCGTTGGCACAAACTTGAAGCCAGTTGACTCGTCGCGATGTCACTGGTGTCGCTCACCAATAAGTCAACGTGCGGGTGCTGGGCGACCACGACGGTTCTGCAGTCAGGCGTGTCGCCAATGGGACTGGGTTGCTCGCCAGCGAGCCACAGAGCTGGCACTTAGTGAAGACGAGTTGGTCATCGCCCGAAAAGAGCTCGACGCCTTGCGTGACCAGGTATACGTGCTGCGGTGTGCGATAGCCGACGTTGAGGCTGACTTAGACCCGTCGGTTGATCCGACAACTCGAGACTTCAAGGCCGCGTTGAAATGGTTGCTGCAAGCAGCCAAGCCGTTGGCCCAAGATCAGTTACATCCGAGTCCGAGCCGAGCGGCGTAATGCATAAATCGCAATTTGGCTCGTTTAGTCTGGTTCGGGGTTTCGCCCATAATGTTAGTTATGTAAAGTTCATATAGACTAGATTCAGGCAAATAAACACTTTGAACAACTCCCCGTCGCCTGCACTGCCGGACTCGAAAATCATTTACCTGAAATTGGTTGGTCAGCCAGCGACGTTTTTGAAGCCTCGAAGCGATGCGCACTCGAGATGTCCGCTGGCGAGAAGGTCGTGCATTCAGCCTCGCCTACAACGCTGGCCCCGACGCTCTAGCAGTTGCTGAGGAGGCCTACAGGCGCTTTAGCGGCGAAAATGCCCTGAGTACCGATGCCTTCCCGAGTCTGAAACAGATTCAAACCGAAGTCGTTGCGATGGCCGGCGTTTGGTTGGGCGCAACGCCGAGCTCGGCTGGTTTCATGACCTCGGGCGGCACAGAGAGCATCCTGATGGCCGTTAAGGCGGCTCGAGATCGCCTATTAGCCGAACGCCAGATTCGTCAACCAAACATGGTCTTGCCCACCTCTGCGCATGCGGCCTTTGCGAAGGCTGGTGCATATTTTGGGGTCGAAGTTCGCCGTGTCGCCGTTGGGCCCGACTGGCGCGCTGACGTTTCGGCAATGCGAAATTGCGTGGATGAAAATACGGTTTTGATAGTTGGTTCAGCGCCGCAATATCCGCAAGGTGTTGTCGATGACATCGTCGGCATTGCAAAGATTGCCAGCGATTCTCAAATCAACTGCCACGTCGACGCTTGCATGGGCGGTGTCACGCTCGCCTACCTAGAGCGTCTCGGTGAAAAAATCGCACCGTGGAATCTGCAAGTGCCAGGTGTTAGTTCGATTTCGGTCGACCTACATAAATTTGGTTACACATCAAAAGGCGCGTCTGTGATTATGTATGCGTCGAAACACTTGCGCTCTTATCAAGGCTTCGTCACTTCTGACTGGCTCGGTGGCATATATGGCTCATCTGGTGTGCTCGGTACAAAATCTGGTGGCTCAATGGCAAGCGCTTGGGCTGTGATGCACTTTCTGGGCGATGATGGATACCTGCGCCTCACACGCCAAGCGCGCGAGGCAACTTTGCAACTGGCCTCAGTTATTCGTAGTTCGTCAGACTTTGTTCTGCGTGCAGAACCAGAGTCGACACTTTTGTGTTTTGGTGCGAAAGATCCGCAAGCGTTAAATGTTTTTGCCGTGGCAGACGAACTATCTAAATGCGGCTGGTATGTCGATCGCCAGACACCCCCCGACTCGCTGCACTGCACGGTCAACGCAATTCATCATGACAAAATTGACTGGTTCGCCAGAGATCTGCACAACAGCGTCGCGACTGTGCTCAACCAACGCTCAACTGGCAACGTCGGCGCCTACGGCACCATCGAATAAATGATGTTGCAAACACGCTCGAAATACGGATACCTCCAAAATCTATTTATTTTACTCTCTTTCATCTTATTTTTTTTGCTCACCCATGCAGTCTCAGTCCAAGATTCTTTTCGTTTATCTATTTCTCTGGCATTTGACATACTGACTGGCTCATTGATATGGATGCTCGTTTCAAAGAAGAATCAGTTTCACGCATATGAGCTATTCGGCATCGGCACCGTAATTGGTTCTACGTTAAGCACGATCGCTCAACTTCTCACCCGCGAATTATTTATTCAACCGTTTATCAACCTTCCATTGTGCTTGGTTTTGGTATTGCTCGCCATCAGGAGGTTTATATCGACTGACCGACAAATTGAAATTAGAACGCCCTCATTGTCTACCAACTTAGGAATATTGGCTGTGGCGATGCTGTTGATAAGCGGTGATCGTTATTACCTTTGGACGGCAACGCTGTTACTTTTTGCCGCATTCATTTTCGCAACGAAATTCGTCAACGAGAATACCGAGCCAAGCAAATTACGAATTCTTCCTGCAATGCTCGTGGCCGGCTTTGCCGCAATTTCACTCGGCGTAGCGTCGGCAGTTGAGAACATAATTTACGGCCGTCGTACGACCATCAGCTACGTAAGCGGGTGGGATGGGGTCATTTTTGAAGCAAGCAGTAAGGCACTGATCAACTACGGTCCGTTCGACCACATCTTTCTTTCAAATATTAAATATGCCTATTACTGGTTTCACGATGCTTGGGCCGGAGCATTCACTCAGAGGGCCGGCGTCGGTGACTGGGTTGTGACCACTCAGTTTGGTGCAATAGTCGTAGCGATAACTTCGATTGCTTTGCTGTACGTCATTGTCGAGCGACGTGTCAGCAACCAGAAGCTTCGAATATTTGTTTTAGCCATAGCCGCTACCCCATCTCTTATAGGTGCTCCAAGCGCACTGCTTAGCCTTGCGAGCTTTAGTCAAATGCTTGCCCTCCTCTGGATTGTCGCTTTGGCATTTTTTGTTGATGAGTTTTTCGCAAACGCAAATAGGGCAACCGCGCTACTCATAGTTTTCTATTCGTGCATAT
The DNA here is from genome assembly GCA_009927565.1 of Acidimicrobiia bacterium. Lineage (GTDB taxonomy): Bacteria > Actinomycetota > Acidimicrobiia > Acidimicrobiales > Ilumatobacteraceae > BACL27. The sequence continues at coordinate 6,016 of RFMT01000334.1, read as the reverse complement.
TGGTAATGACTAAATTGACTATCGCAGTGCCAGTAATCGCTGGTCATGTTGCTGCTTGGGTCGCGTTAACAACACTCAAGTCAACCAATAAGAGCCTGAAACTATTTGGTTCTACTTGTGGTTTGTCAATAGTTGTGTCAGGCATTCTGTACCTAATTTTCATAAAGCCCGAACCTGAACTTGCGCAAACTTATTTCACATTTCAATTTGGTTTTACTGAGAAAATGTTTGGCATTGTCACCGGGCATTTAATTCTTGACATAGTTATTTTCTTGGTGATCAAAGCATGCGCGTCTTCACAGATACTGGCCAATATACGAATTCTTAGGGATCCATTCATGCTGACCATCTTTTCAATTTCAATTGCAAGCCTTGGATGTGCCTTGTTGATTGAATTCGAACTATCGGTCGCCAACACATACATGCTCGTGCCGTTCTTAATTTTCTTTGCCTTGATCGCGAGTATCCAAACAGCCAACTACTTCGACCGAATTCAATCTGAATACCGACATTCAGGCAAATACTTTGCGTTCGCGACAGCATTTGGACTTTTGGCAGGCGCAATATCTACATACCGTCTCCACAAGTTGAATTACGAGTTCGTGACCTCCACCACCCCGCTGTTACTGGCTTCGCTGGTTCCTATAATTGCCATTGTTGCAACATTCGTTATTTTCTTTTATCTAAAGAAGTTTACGAAAACTGAATTATCAAGTTTCTTTCTAGTTTCTGTTGTTTCATTGGCAATTCCGACTGGCTCATACATATCACATTCGTTTCGAGAAGTTCAGAGGACACGTGCGCTCGAGACTTTGGGGTGGGCTGATTCAAGTGTCGAAGATGTTGAATCAAAATTCAATGAACTAGAACCTGCCGTGAGATTTATGTCAACAAAACTCAACTCCAGGGATGTTCTGGCCAGTAATTCAACATCTGATTTTGGCTTGCTCGCTGCAATGACGGGTATTCGCAATTTTGCGTCATCGTATGTATCGGACATGCAAGGCATTGAGGACCGATTTCCGATTCAGTTCTCATTCGCTAAGACCCCGACAAGTCAAACCTATACGGCTCTGCGCAAAAATTGTGTGACTTGGTTCTATTACGACCGAGACGAGAACAACACCGAAGTAAGCGCCTTCATGCCATTCGCCGAGATTGCATACGAAGACGAATTCGGCGTTCTGTTGAAGCTTTCAAGCCAGGTCGTTCTACCGAACGTGTGTGGCTAAATACGAGCGGGGTTTTAGGCGGCGGCTGAACAAACACGGATGGTTTGCTCGGCGAGTTGATTCATCTCGGCTTGCGTCAAATGCAGAGTGATAAGACGCGCCATCGCATCGTTAGTTGACGTTTCGGCGGCGTCACGCACTGCAACCAAATGCGAAACATCTGGATATGGTGGCGCCCAACCATGCAACTTGGTTATGCCTTCACCTGACGACGCAAGCGAAGCCTCAAAACCCGAAAGTCCGTGCGTGACACATGCTGCGATATGCACGCAACCGCGCAACTCACGAATCAAAGTGACCAACCGGTAAGCGCGTGCAGCCATATCGCTTGGCAACGGCTCGGCGCGCAACCCGGCGAAAAGCGATAACCCGGAACTATCTACTTTTGAAACCAGTTTTTCGGCTGGCGAGATAAAAAGTTCAAGTTGGTCAATATTTGCCAAATGCTTCTTACCCCAAGTGTCACAACTCTGCATATAGCGCTTGCTGGCCGCACGAGCGCCTTCAACTGCGACACCGGCCTTCCACAACTTGTCAATCAATGTCTTTTCAAAAAACATAAACGCCGAGTACACAACATCGCTATCGACATCTCCGAGCACCCCTCCCCGACCGGCGACGTAATATGCAAAACCATTTGGATAGCCAGCCTCTGCAGCATGAGCCGCAGTGTCGGGGTCGAGCATGTATTTAGCGCCGAGAGAGCCAATCAATGGCGCGATTGTCGATGCGACTTGGGATGCGTTCGCCGACATTAGAGCGCAACCTTTTGAGCAATAGCATGCGAGTTCGCTGAATGTGATCGCGACTTTGCGACCGTGTCTTGGTCGGCAAGACTAACGATCATCGCGTCAACATCAGATTTAATGTTCGCCAAGGGCAAAACATTTAGTACACCTTGACCATTGCGAACCACGTCTACCAATTGGTCGCCTTGACACAAAACTACCGCTTTGCCGCTAATCACGATATGCGCGGCAGCAATTTCGGTGTCGACATGAGAGCGCAAATAATTGAAAACATCGCGCACTGACTCGAGTTTGATACCAGCATCTAGAAGCTGTTTGATAACTTTGAGTTCAAGAAGATCTCGATATTCGTAACTTCGGCGAGAACCGCTACCTTTGGCATCGCTTAAAGAAGGGCGAATCAAATTGGTTCGAGCCCAATAATCGAGTTGACGATATGAAATGCCTGCTATTTGTGCGGCCTGGCTACCGCTAAAACTTTGTTTCGCCATTGCGACTCCCCAAGATTGAAAACCTCAACGCCCTTCTGTCAGGCTACGGGTAGATAGCGAATTTGGAAATACTTAACTCTGAAAATCCTCGGGTTTTATTGAGTCAATAAAATCGCGGAAATCATCAATAATTTCTTCGGCATCATCTGGTACCGCCGCTGGCACGATCTTGCCGACAGCGTCAAGGAGTTCGTCTTCTGCATAGATAGGTATCCCCGACCGAACAGCAACTGCCACACCATCTGAAGGGCGACAACTAATAGCAATCACCTTCCCGCGCTGCAAAAAGTGCAAATCGGCAAAGTATGTGTTTTCTTCGACTTTTGTGATGACAAGTTTTACAGGCTGCGCATCAAGACCTTCGGCGACATTGATCAACAAGTCATGCGTCAGTGGCCGATCAGGTTGCAACCCTTCAAGTGCATAGTGAATTGACGAGGCTTCAGGCGCTCCGATGTAGATAGGCATAATTCTTCGCGAACCAGACTGCTCACGCAGCATCAACACGGGCGTATTCTGCGGTATTTCGAGTCGAATACCCTCTAACCGCATCTCAATCATTGGCTCAGCGTACCGTGACGCCCAAAAATAACTTTCTACCGATGATCAACATGGTCGCGTGCCTGTGCTGCAATCAATGCCGCACGCAGTTTCGCACCCTGCTCAACTAATTCGGCAAACATTTGCATTGCTTGTTGGCGTGCTTGTGGGTTTCGCTGTCGCATCATCGGCACGACGCGACTCTCGAACAACGAGACTTCTTGGTCAGCAGCCGAACGCCAGGCTTTAAGGTGACGCGAATCAATGCCGAGTTCGATGAATCTTGCTGCAGCCTCCAAAATCTGTAAATCTACTTGGTCGTAAAGATCAGTTGAACCAACTCGATGCGCACGGACGATGCCGAACTTCTCGAGTTCTTTAAGAGTTTTTTCGTCGATATTTGCAGCGGCAAGAATTTCACTTCTATTGAACGATGCTGCAGCAACATTTTCGTCATCTGACTTGATTGGTGCAATATTTGACTTGGCACTTGTCACCTCAGGCGCTTTTGAAAGTTTTTTCACCCCTGCTGGATGCCCTTGACCTCGCGGTGCCGGGATATGACCTAAACCTCTCGGTGCGGTGATTTCGTCGTCTCGCAGCATTCCGTCGCTCGTATCACCTTCAAGTCGAGTACGAATAACCTTTAGTGGCAGGTAGTTCTCGCGTTGTTCACGCAAAATAAATTTGAGCCGATCAACCTCTGCTTGCGAAAATTTTCTGTAACCAGAGGCCGTACGTTCGGGTTCGATTAATCCCTGACTTTCAAGAAATCTAATTTTCGAAATGGTGACGTCAGGAAACTCTTCAAGCAAAAGGGCTAGCACTTCCCCAATGGACAGATAATTGCGCGCCGTATTCATCCGGCTAAATAGTAATTCGTCATGACAAAATGTCTGATTTACTGAATAAAACCATACGAAATTTGCCAACTTGCAGCTCATCGCCGTGTTTGAGCGCAAACTCATCGACACGTGACTGATTGACGTAGGTTCCGTTTAATGAACCAAGATCCTTGACAAGAAGCGACTTAGAAGTTTTGATAATTTCGGCGTGGCGCCTCGAGACAGTGATGTCATCAAGCAAAATGTCGCTGTCTTGATGTCGTCCAATTTGTGTGACGTCTTTGCTCAATGTGAAACGGCTTCCGGTCAGGTCGCCAGATCTAATTACCAGAACTGCATGTTCACCAATTTCTCCGAGGCGAATTGTGGCATTGTCGCTTGACCCTGGTAGGTCTTGAAGTGGATCTACCTGAGCGATAACAACAGTCCGCTCATCGGGCAGGTCTAAGACTGCGCCACAAGACGAACAAAATGATGAATTTGGTGGGTTTCGATGACCACAGTTGTTGCAAAATACGTATGCCATAAAGCCTCAACCCTCTATCAATTGTCGATATTGAAACGCATCAATCAAAGTCTTGGTTGAAGCCGAAGATTCAAGGGAGAGTTCAAAGATCCAACCTTCGCCATAGGGGTCTGTATTGACCAGACCCGGCGCTTCAGAAAGCTTCGAGTTCGTAAGCGAGATAGATCCGGCAATCGGCGCGTAGATATCAGAGACGCTCTTAGTACTTTCAACTTCACAACAGGCAGCGCCAGCAGAAAATATTTCACCAACATTCGGCAACTGCACAAAAACAACATCACCAAGCGCGTCTTGCGCGTAATCGGTTATGCCGACGCGCGCCGTTGAGCCAGACACCAGCACCCACTCATGATCTTTGGAATACAGCCGATCTTCCAAAATCTTCATGACTTAAAGTTAGCCCCGCCTCGTCTGTCTGCCAGCATGAAGATTGCGTCTAATCACTGGAACATATGCGAACGCAGTTGAGTACGACAAAATAATGCCGGGGATGGCAAAGAGCCACGCCAAAATCAACACCAAATTTGCTCCCCTGCCGTTGTCGGCGGCCAACAACATCAACGGAACAGCAAACATCAGCAAGAAGGTGTAACGCTTGCCCCAAATGCTTACTGCGAAGCGTTGCATGCCAAAGATCGTCGCAGTAACCATGACTACAGCTACAGAAATCTCACGTGCCAAAACGGCGATCGCAAACCAAAGTGGCATCGATTGGTCGATCGCAATTGCGAACACAGCAACTATGAACATGCCTCGGTCAACCGTCGGGTCGAACACGGCTCCGAACGAACTTTGCTGGTTAAACCGTCGAGCAACCCAACCGTCAACCCAGTCCGTTGCACCAAGCGCACCGAGAAGCCACGCAGCCCCACCCTTGTCGTCTAGTCCGAATAGCAACCACAAGAACACAGGCAAACAGAACAGTCGGATCAAAGTAATCAAGTTCGGTACGGTCATAACCCTGTTTGACGACATATGCCGAGCGTACAAGTCTGACAATCCCCTACGCTGATTCTGTGGGTAGCACGCTTTTTACAAAGATTATTGACGGCGAAGTTCCTGGCACTTTCATCTATCGAGATGATCTCTGCGTTGCATTTATGACAATCAGCCCGATTACGACCGGTCACTCACTGGTAGTACCAATTGAAGAAGTCGACCAATGGACCGATCTCCCACAAGCACTCAACGAACACCTATTTAATGTCGCAAAAATTATTGGCCAAGCAAGCAAACGCGTCTTTGGTTGTGAACGAATTGCTCTCGTTGTCGCTGGCTATGAAATACCACACTGCCATTTGCATGTGATACCAAGTAATTCAATGGCTGACCTTGAGTTCGCCAACGCGCGCACAAATGTTGATCGAAAAGAATTAGAACAGGCGGCCGATCGAATCATCCTCGAGTTGCGTCGCGCCGGCATCGCTGGTGCTGCTTTTGCAACTGGTACGTCCGGTTCGATCTAAGCGACTCGTAGGCTCACTCGAAACGACTTCGTCTGGAGCAACACGCAACAAATCAAATGGCATGGGAGCATTTACCGCGAGCCACTCGTCGATTGACTCGCGCTCAAGAATCACCGGCATTCGATGATGAATTTCGTTGAGTTTATTCGTTGCTTCAATTGTGATAA
>RFMT01000319.1 GCA_009927565.1 Acidimicrobiia bacterium | reverse complement strand
TGAGAGCCAAATCGAGTTCAACGACGGTATCGCTGTTCCGTATCGCTATCTCGACACCGCAAACGGTTTTCAAATCGATCTGGATTATTTGAAATCAAAGATCAACAACAAGACGAAGGCCTTGATTCTCAACGACCAGCAGAATCCTTTGGCTGCTGAAATGACCGACGCTGAGCGTCAAGCTTTGGCTGACTTGGCCAATAAGCACAACTTATGGGTGTTGTCAGACGAGGCTTATTACGACATTCGTTACGCGGGAGAAAGCAAGAGCATCATTTCTTTGGCGGGCATGCAAGAACGAACGGTTATTTTGTACACCTTTTCGAAGAAGTTTGCGATGACTGGTTGGCGACTCGGAGCAGCAATCGGACCACGCGAGATCGTCGACCGAATATCCAAACTGAATACAAACGAAGAGAGTTGCACTGCACAATTCGTGCAATGGGCTGGCGTTGAAGCGATTAACGGCGACCAGTCGGGCGCGATCGATTTGGTTCGAGTTCTTAAGTCGCGCAGAGACGCGACGATCGCCGGAATAAATAAGGTTTCAGGCATGCGCGTGCATACACCTAATAGCGCGTTCTACGTCTTCCCAGAGGTCTCAGAGACAATGTCTCGAACTGGGCATACAGACGTTGGCGAATTCGCACTTGACGCACTTCACAACTCTGGAATGTCTTTTTGTACTCGTCGGCACTTTGGTCGCCCAGCCCCTGACGAAAAAGGCAACTACATCCGACTGGCTTACAGTGGCATCGACAACGAAAAGATTGAAAAAGGTTTGTCAAGACTGGCTGCCTGGGTTTCGTCGAAGTGAGCAAGATTGTCGTCACCGGCAAAATACCGAACGCCGGCCTAGAGGTTTTGCGTAAAGCCGGACTAAACCCACAGGCATGGTCTCAAGATGTGGCGATGAGCCGCGAAGAATTGCTAAAGCAAGTTCAAGGTGCAGAAATTCTCGTGACGCTACTAACAGAGAAAGTCGACAGCGAACTGCTTGACGCGGCCGGCTCACAATTGAAGGCTGTATGTAATGTCGCCGTCGGTTACAACAACATCGATGTTGCGGCTTGCAAATCGAGAGGAGTCACGGTTACAAATACGCCCGGTGTTCTTACAGATGCAACTGCCGATATTGCATTGGCGTTGATCTTGATGGTGACAAGACGGTTGGCTGAAGGCGAGCGCGTTATCAGATCAAAAACTCCGTGGCAATGGGGTATGCATTACATGCTCGGTACAGGTATAACAAATCGTGTCTTAGGTGTAATTGGCATGGGTGCAATCGGGATCGCAACGGCCCGTCGAGCAAAGGCATGCGGAATGTCTGTTATTTACTACTCGCGAAGTGAGATTGATTCAAAAATTGCCGATGATCTCGGTGCAAGAAAGGTTTCGCTTGATGATCTTTTGTCAGAAAGCGACGTGGTTTCAATTCACTGTCCATCAAATGAGAGCACTCATCATCTGATCGGGGCGCCTCAATTCAAGAAAATGAAACCGACGGCGTTCTTGGTCAATACGGCGCGTGGTCCAATCGTTGACGAGCAAGCGCTAGTTGACGCCTTGAAAGCAAAAGAAATTGCCGGTGCCGGACTTGACGTTTTTGAATTCGAGCCGAAAATCAACGAAGGACTCTTGGATCGCGACGATGTCGTCCTTATTCCGCACTTGGGCTCGGCGACAACAGAAACCCGTGATGCAATGGCGATGCTCGCAGCGAATAACGCAGTCGCCATCTCCAAAGGTAGATCACCTTTGACTCCAGTCGGTTAGAAATTCATCTAATGCGAGGTCTTGGAACCATCATAAATACTCTCACCGTTTTAAGCGGTGGAGTCTTGGGCCTGCTAATTGGCGACAAAATTCCCGAGCGAATTCGAGTGATAATTGTTCAAGTAATTGGCCTGACAACTCTGGCAATCGGCTTGCGCGATGTGATGGACACCGAAAACATTGTGTTTCCGCTTGTCGGCATGGTGCTGGGTGGAATAGTCGGCGAAATCTTGCGCCTTGAAGACCGACTTGCAAGCATCGGAGACTTTCTGCGCCGAAAGTTTGCAAAAGAGGCGGCTGAAAGTTCATTTGTTAATGGCTTTGTAACTGCGACACTTCTTTTTTGTGTTGGACCTCTGACGATTTTGGGTGCAATTGAAGACGCAAGCGGTAAAACGCCTCAGCTCTACATCATTAAAGGCACGCTTGACGGTTTCATGACCATTATCTTTGCGGCACTTTATGGTGTGGGTGCAATTTTCAGTGCCGTAAGTGTCTTTGTCGTACAGGGTTCGTTAACTATTTTTGGTACGAGTCTTGATTCGTTGCTCACAGATCGAATGCGACTCGAATTATTCAGCGCAGGTGGCTTAGCGGTTATCGCTATTGGCATCAATTTGCTGGAGATCAAAAAAATTCGACTCGGTTCATTACTGCCGGGCCTGATTATCACCCGATTCTGGTTTGGATCTTCGCATCGCCGAATGGTCTGATTAACTAACTACCAAATGTGTGGTCGATTCAATTCAATCGCGAGCGGCAAGGACTTTGCAGAAATTTATGGCGCAGAATTCGGTGGCTCTGAATTGCAACCGAATCACAATGTTGCTCCAACTTCAAAAATTTATGTGCTAACTCAAGAAGTCTCGCGCAAGATTGTCCGCCCCATGACTTGGGGCCTCGTACCTAGTTGGTCTAAAGACAAGACCTGGTCGGCAAGCATGATTAATGCGCGCAGTGAAACACTTGCTGAGAAGCCAAGCTTCAGAAATCTCCTGACCAAGTATCGCTGTGTGATACCAATTCAGGGTTTTTATGAATGGCAAATTTTGCCTGGCGAGACAAAGAAGCCAAAGAAGCAAGCTCACTACATTTCGCGAAGCGATGGTCAAGTGATGACACTCGCAGGTTTGTGGACAACTTGGAAAGATACCGACAACTCGCAATTAGAAACTTGCACAA
>RFMT01000423.1 GCA_009927565.1 Acidimicrobiia bacterium | reverse complement strand
GTCGGTTCGCGATTTGTTTCGGTCGATGCACTCGAGGCATTTAAATCACTCACAGAATTGATACCCCGTCCAGATCATCGCGCAGTCGGCGAAGAGCGGGCTTGGGGTCGACGTCTGGCGAGACGGTTTGGCTGCGAATCGGCATATGACGAGCAGTCGTTCACCATCAAGAGCAACGGTCAAAGTGGATTCATCGATTTTGAGTCGCTGAAGCCCGGAAAATCTCCAGCCGACGTTGCGGCACTGTTCAAGAGTGTCTCAGCAAAAAAGTCTGGTTCGCTTGTCGTTCACGGTTGGACGATGACCGAAAACTTGCTGAAACTCGGCAAGCACTAGTTTTTTGATATGCAGTTCGCGGACTGCGTTCGGTCTCGCAAAATGGTGCGAGCATTTCGTAAGGCGCCAGTCGATTCAAAACTTTTAGACAGAATTGTCGACCTTGCTTCGCGAGCTCCATCAGCCGGAAAAACCCAAGGTTGGAATCTATTGGTATTACGCGACCAGCAAACCAAAAAATTTTGGGACCTAACATTGCCGCCCGAGAAGCGAACGAGTTTTCGTTGGCAACACCTTCTAGATGCGCCGCTTATTGGTTTGGTCTTTGCAGACCCCCATGCCTATTTAGAGCGCTATAGCGAACCTGACAAAAAAGAGACAAAACTCGGAGAAGACCCATCGGCCTGGCCAGCGCCATATTGGACTATTGACGCATCTTTCGCAACGATGCAACTTTTGCTTGCAGCACATGATGTTGGCCTCGGCGCACTTTTCTTCGGCGTTTTCGACGGTGAAGTGAATTTACGAAATGCATTCAATGTCCCAGAGCAGATGCAACTCATCGGTGCAGTGGCGATCGGTTGGCCAATGTTAGAAAGCCAGACTGACCGTGGCGCGAGTGCGAAGCGTCCACGGCGCAAGCCTCAAGAGATTATTCGTGAAGGTAGTTTCTAATTGAGCGTTGCTAGCGCTTCTTGCAATTGCTCGACCGTTGCCACCGGGGCACTGCAGACATAATTTTGACAAACGAAAGCAAACCCAGGTCGACGATCTTTCCAAAGTGGTGACTCATACGGCTCGCCAAATGCGACTACGGCTGTCGGTAACCAACGTCTTTTAATCGACTCGACAAGTTCGGGTCTGTTTCCTGTTATGGCTATTTCGGTCACACCCTTATGTACGAGATACACAGCGTGCAGTAGGTTGCCAAACGCACTTGGTGCAGCCTCGGCAATTCGCGTAAAGAGTCGCAATGTCTCATGTGCGCTGCGCAGGTATTTCTCTTCACCGGTCAGTGCGCCAAGTCTGAGCAGGGCATTGGCGGCAACTGAGTTCGCCGATGGGGTTGCATTGTCGAGCAGGTCTTTTTGTCGCACGACCAACTGCTCAGCATCGGTCGCAATCGTGAATAAGCCACCATTCTTTTCATCCCAATAATCTGCAACGAGTTGGTCGGCGACATCACAGCTGCGTGAGATCCAAATTTTTCTGCCAGTAGCTTCGGCGAGACGAGTGAATGCATCGACCAAGTGTGCGAGGTCGCAGGCAAGTGCCCTGTGTCGGGCTCTTGGCGTTCCGTTGCGCTGCCAACTTCGCGCCCATTTCGGTGAGCCGGTCTTTTGATTGTCGACTCTTAATTCGCGAAAAAGAAATTCGCAGTTCTGTTCGGCTTTCTCGAGCCAGTCCTGCCTCTCAAGCAAGTTTGCGGCCTCAATCAGTGACGCGGCCATCATCGCATTCCATTCGGTAAGAATCTTGTCGTCTAGTAACGGGCGCCTTCGCTTGTTTCGTGCGTGGAATATTTTTGAGCGAATTTCTTCAATTTCTGGTGACCGCTTGAAGTTGCCCCGATGATTCAAGCGCGTCGGGATGTTCTTTCCTTCGAAGTTTCCAGCCTCAGAAATTTCATAATGATCTAAAGCGGGTTTGACTAAATCTTCTGGCAAAATCTTGCGCAACTCGGCTGGGCTAAAAACATAAAAGTGTCCTTCGTGTGAATGCCCGAAATCGTCGAGCGAGTCTGCATCTTCGGCACTGAAGAAGCCCCCATCTATGTCTCGCAAATCGCGCATCACATACTCGACAATTTCTTCGCAAATTTGGCGGTAATTGTCCGACTGGAAAACTACGGCCGCATGTGCATAGACACGAAGAAGTAAGGCCTGGTCGTACAACATTTTTTCAAAGTGAGGGACGAGCCACTTTTCGTCGACGCTGTAGCGCGAGAAACCGCCGCCGATATGGTCGTACATTCCACCTGATGCCATCGCGTCCAACGTGGTGATGATTGCTGTCTTTACGGCTGCGCTCGGTTCTTCGATGTACTTTCGCAAAAGTAGATCGATGTTCATCGTGCTCGGAAACTTAGGTGCGCTACCAAAACCGCCCCATTGATTGTCAAACGCGTCTATAAGTTGGTCGCATGCTCGGGTGACCAAAGCAAAATTCGGCAGAGTTTCATCTGGGATAACGGCTGCGGTTCTTGAAAGTGATTCACCAAGGGCTGCAATGTTGTTTTCAATGTCAGCGCGTCGGTTGCACCATGCATCGTTCACAGCGTGCATCAGTTTTATAAACGTCGGTTTTGGAAAATAAGTACCGCCATAGAAAGGGTGGCCTTCGGGACTCATGAACACGGTCATTGGCCAACCGCCGCGTCCAGACATTGCTTGGACAGCGTCCATGTACAGAGCGTCGATATCGGGGCGCTCTTCGCGATCGACCTTGATGTTGACGAACAGTTGGTTCATCAAACTTGCAGTTTCGTTGTCTTCAAAACATTCGTGCGCCATGACATGGCACCAATGACATGCCGAATAACCGATTGAGAGCAAAATGGGTACGTCGCGTCGTCGGGCCTCGCTGAAGGCCTCGCTTGACCAACTAAACCAATCGACCGGGTTTTCTTGATGTTGTCGAAGGTACGGGCTGGTTTCTTGCGCTAGGCGATTGACCATCTAACTCGACACTTCATTTTTGGTAACTATTTCAAGAACGACAGTCTGGGTTAGTCGTGGATACGGAGCTTTAGCGTCGGCGACAATGCGCAATTTGCATTGACCATCACTGGTTGGCACCAAAACTTTCTTGACAATCTTGCATGGTCCAGCAACGACACGAGTTGTAATCTTGCCTTTCGAAGCACTACCGACGAGTTCTGCGATTGAAACATTCGTACTTCGCTCGACTGTCGAAATTGTCGTCCAGACAGCCGAAATCTTTGGTGTGGTAGCCGAAAAACGCATCTGCGGAGTACCACCGACCGAGATCAAAGTTCCAAACCGCAAAAACGCCTTGATGTCTTTGCGGGTCGGAACGTATGTGTTTTTCTGTGCTTGAGAAATTGCTACACAATCGATCGGTATTTCGAGTGTTGCATCACCAGGCGATAAGCAGCGATACCACTGCAGTCTTTCGCTTTCCGGAATCTGTACCGTGCCGCCAACTGACTCTTCGCCTACTCGTCCAAGCGATGAAACTGTTGGAAATACAACTTTGTCGGGAAAATACCCGAGAGCTTTAAACACTGAGTAAGCGTCTATCAGGCCGGCACCGAAAGTTTCATCTCGTCCTTCGGCTCCGATGTCTTTTGCTGTGGCGGTGATGACCTCGCGCACTTGGGCCGCAGTGAAATCTGGTCGAACGCTATAAATAAGAGCTGCCACGCCACTCACAAATGCGGCCGCCATCGATGTGCCGCTCATCGTTGCGTATGGTTCGCTAGATCCGGCACATCTGCGTGACGGGTCGGCACTCGAGTCAATGCGAACAGTCGAGCAAATGCTGACGCCGGGTGCTGCCACATCAATGTATGCGCCACGTTGGTTGAACGAAGGAGCATTCGATGTTTGATCAACTGCAGTAACTGCAAGAGTGATGTCGTTGCCGGCGGGGTAGGTGGTGCTCGCTGCCGGACCACCGTTGCCTGCAGCGGCAACTACAACGACATTATTGAGTTCGGCAAATTCGAGTGCTAGCTGTAGTGCCGTGGTTTGTGTTTTTCCACCCAGTGAGAGGTTGATGACTTTCACACCTTGTTCAACTGCCAGGCGAATCGCTTGGACCAAATCGCTCTCTGAACCATCTCCGCGAGAGTCGAGAATTCTTATCGGCAAAATTTTTGCATCGGGGGCAATTCCACTGATACCGATGGCGTTATCGCGCTGACCAGCGATAATGCCGGCAACATGAGTCCCGTGACCGACCGTGTCAACGTCTGACGACAAGTCACCGATTCGTCCACGAATTATCGATCGTCCAGACAGCAAATTTTGCGTTAAGTCTGGGTTTGGTCCTGAACCTGAATCAATGACCGCAACTGTGACTCCGGTGCCGGTCGAAATCGTTTGGGCTTCTTTAATGTTTGCAACATCGAGACCCCATTGTGAACTGAAAGCCGGATCGTTCGAGGCAACAGCAATTGGGCCGACTGCAATCTGGCTTCCGATGATCGCAACTGCGGCGATGGCACAAAGCGATCTTAGATTTTTCGATGGCATTACCAACTTCGATCAAGCGCCAGTCGAATGAAACCCGCCGTCGACATGAATTATCTCGCCGGTTGTGGCAGGAAACCAGTCGCTCAATACTGCAACAGCGCTGCGGGCGACGGGAGCAGAATTGTTGACGTCCCAGCCGAGCGGTGCGCGATCACTCCAGATGTCTTCAAATGCGCTGAATGACGGGATCGACTTTGCCGCCATTGTACGAATTGGCCCAGCGGCGATTAAGTTGCATCGAATATTTTTTGGTCCAAGTGCCTTCGCTAGGTATCGGTTGGTGCTTTCGAGTGCGGATTTGGCCACGCCCATCCAGTTGTAAGCAGGCCAAGCGACCGTGTTGTCAAAATCAAGTCCGACGATCGTGCCACCTGACGTCATTAGAGGCACGAAAGAATCAGCCAAAGTTTTAAGTGAGTAAGCAGAAATATGCATTGCTGTCGAGACGTCTTGCCACGTTGCAGCCATAAAGTCGTCGCCGAGGCAGGCGGCAGGTGCATAGCCGATCGAGTGCAGGACTCCGTCAACGCGTCCGAGAATTTTTTGAACTTCAATTCTTGCATTCATGGTGTGCTCTTCGACTGTCACGTCGAATTCGACAACCTCAACAGGCGAGTCAAGTTTCTTGGCCGCGCGTTGAGTAATCGACAGACCGCGACCAGCGCCGGTTAGGACTATTTTTGCTCCCTCGCGCTGAGCGAGTTGCGCAATTCCGAAAGCTAGTGAGGCTTCGGTAAGTACACCTGTAATGACAATATTTTTTCCATCTAATATGCCCACTCAGACAACGGTAGTTGGTCTAGGCAGGTTTTGTCCTGAGTGGCGTTTTGCGGAGGCTACTGGCTAAATTTAACTCGTTTTCTTGACGAGCAGATAGGTAGCGTTGCCAAGTATGCGCATTGGCTTGTTAGGCGGCACAGGTCCCGCGGGCAGTGCGCTCGGTCTTCGACTCGCCTCGGTTGGGTACGAAATCGTTCTTGGCTCTCGGGATGCTCAAAAAGCGCAGGTCGTGTGCAATGAGTTAATCAAAAAGTGGCCAGATTATAAATTGAATATTTCCGGGGGAGACAACGATCGGGCAGCCGGTTGCGAGATGGTGGTCATTGCAACGCCTTGGGATTCGGCAGCCACCGTAGTTAATGAACACACACAAGACCTAGCCGGGAAAATTGTCGTAACGATGGCTAACGCGCTCGTAAGAGTTGGCAAAGAGTTTCAACCTCTCGTTCCACCACGCGGAAGCATCGCTGCACATGTCCAGGCTGAAATTCCGTTGTCGCGAGTCGTGGCTGCGTTTCAGCACCTACCAGCAACTGAACTTGGTCGTCTCGGCCATGAAGTTGACAGCGATGTTTTGATTTGCTCTGACGATCCTGTTGCGACTGCGAAGGTAAGTGAGATTGTTGCGAAAATCCCTGGATGTCGACCACTGAATGCGGGGACGCTGTCAAATGCTTTAGCGATCGAAGCATTTACGGCTGTGCTGTTGCAACTCAACGTTCGCTACAAAACTCGAGTTGCGCCTCGACTTACAGGAATACCCGATCGTGGTGGTGCGGTTTGACGCTGAGACTTTATGACACGGCAAAAAAACGTGTCGTAGACTTCGTTGCTAATCAACAAGTCTTGATGTATACATGCGGTATAACGCCGTACGATGCAACTCACATCGGTCACGCATTTACTTTTGTAACTTACGATGTGTTACAGCGACGATTGATTGATCTGGGACACTCAGTAAAGTGTGTTCGCAACGTCACGGATGTTGACGACCCGCTATTTGCAAAAGCCCGTGAATTAGGTGTCCACTATCTTGATCTTGCCGCCGGAGAGGAGGCACGGTTCAACGCCGATATGAAGGCGCTCAACGCTCTAGATGTTTACAGCACACCTCGTGCATCGTCGGCGATTTCTGATATTCGCGGGTTCATTGGCATGGTGATTGAAAAGGGTTTTGCTTATCAAGCTGGGCAGAGCGTTTATTTTGACGTTACGAAGTTTGGCTCGTTTGGCAGTGTTTCGAATTACGACAACGACACGATGATGCGACTCGCGGCCGAGCGCGGTGGGCAAGTTGAAGACCCACACAAACGACATCCGCTTGATTTTGTGTTGTGGCAGCCTTCAGCGGCTGATGAACCGAGTTGGGACACGATTTGGGGTCCCGGTCGTCCTGGTTGGCATATTGAATGTTCGGCTTTGGCATTGCGTGAACTCGGCTCGACAATTGATCTGCACGGCGGAGGAAGTGACTTGATATTTCCGCATCACGAATGTGAGCGTGCACAATCTGAGGCTGCTACTGGTGACTTGTTCGTAAAACACTGGATGCACGTGGCCATGGTGTTCATGGATGGAAGCAAAATGTCAAAAAGTCTTGGCAATCTTGAATTTGTCGATCGTCTGCGTAAAAAACATGATCCGCGAGCAATTCGATTAGCGCTTATCGCGAACCACTATCGACACGAGTGGGAATGGACGTCCGAAGCGATGCCCAACGCGCACAATCGACTGCAGAGCTGGTCGAGCGCTACTGCGGGCGACGGAAGCGCTGGCATCGACGACGTTCGTAACGCGCTGGATGATGACCTAAATGTGCCTGCTGCGATCGCGGTGCTTGATGAGGCCGCAAAGTCTGGTCATAGTGTCGCTTTGTCAAGTCGACTGCTGGGAGTAGAGATATAGATATGACTAAGCGGAAGGCGAGAAGAACGAAGCAATTTGATCCCTCGAAATATGTTGGGGCCACGAAGTTTCAGACTCGCTTCAGACCGTTCTGCAAATTTTTTTTCACGCGACTCTGGAAGTTTTCATTAGAAGGATTTGAACAAATTCCGTCTACCGGCCCAGCCATATTGTGCGCGAATCACATCAGCTTTCTTGATTCGGTGTTTTTGCTGACTTACTCACCGCGCAACATGTCAGTGGTGGGCAAAAGTGAGTACATGGACTCATTCAAAACTCGTTGGTTGTTTACGAAGATCGGCATGATTCCGCTTGATCGCTCGGGTGGTGAAAGTGCAACCGCGGCGATGTCTTCGGTTGAGGCTGTGTTGTCGAGGGGCGAACTTTTCGGGATATTTCCCGAGGGCACTAGAAGTCGAGATGGGCGACTTTACAAGGGTCGAACCGGGGCGGCACGTTTGGCGCTGAAGTTTGGATGCCCGGTTTTTCCGGTTGGCATAACCGGCACCAGCGAAATAATGAAACCAGACACGGTGATGCCAAAATTCGGTAAGCATTGCAAGATTGTCATCGGTGAGCCGATTGACACCCAAAAATATTTGTCGCGTTCTGATTCACCAGAAGTTTTGCGCGAACTCACC
>RFMT01000075.1 GCA_009927565.1 Acidimicrobiia bacterium | reverse complement strand
TAAGTTCCAGACGGCAAGCAAAACGCATTGACCATCATGATCGCATGCGCCGTCTTTGTGTGGTTCACCGAAATCGCCAACTGAAATTGGCCCGTCCACTGCAGAAATTATCTCTGAAATTCGAATGTCTCCGGCAGATTTAGCCAAGATATAGCCGCCGCCCACACCGCGTTTTGACTTAACCAAACCGGCGCCCTTGAGTGCTAAAAGAATTTGCTCCAAATACGGTTGCGGAAGAGCAGTGCGCTCGGCAATATCTCTTACCGACGTCGGTCCGTCCTCGTCGGCGTGCAAACTCAGCGAGAGCAACGCACGGCAGGCATAATCGCCTCGAGTTGAAATTCTCACGCCCTTATCCTAATGACACGTAATTTAGGGGCCTTTTATGTGGCTATTTTCGCCGATGAATTGCGCGCCCAAGTGAATAAGCCTGAACTACTCTCAGGGGGCACAACATGGCAACTTCAAAAGCGTCCGGTCCACGACTTCCTGACTATAAGAATGGATGTATAACGGGCATCATTCCTGCGTTGCTGGGTCCGCAGGGCACAAAAGAAATTCCAGATTGGATGCCGAGTTGTGTCATAGGGTCACAACAAGTTGTATTGCTCGTAATCGATGGTCTCGGTTGGCACCAACTCCAGAAAAACCTCGAGCATTGCCCGACGATGGCTGCAATGCAGGGTTCGTCGATCACAACTGTGGCGCCAACAACAACAGTTAGCGCTCTCACCTCAATTACAACCGGGCTCGCCCCAGCCGAACATGGTTTGGTGGGCTATCGCATTGACATGGGCGCTCGCGTAATGCAAATGCTCAAGTGGGGTGATGACAAAGGTGACCTTCGAAATATGTATCCACCTGATTTGATTCAGCCATGCCCGCCATTCATGGGGGCGAGCGTGCCCGTGCTCAGCAAAGCAGAACTCGAGGGTTCGGCATTTACCGAGGCTCACCTTCGAGGTGTGCGTGCGCGAGGGTGGCGAGCCGCATCAAGCATCGCTGTCGAAGTTGGTCAGCTGTTGCGCAATGGCGAAAAATTCATTTATGCCTATTATGACGGCGTTGACAAAATTGCTCATGAGCGTGGCTTCGGCAGTTTCTATGAAGCCGAGTTGGCAAGTGCCGATGCCATAGTAAAAAAAATTCAAGATTCTCTTACGCCTGGTGCTGTTCTGATTGTCACTGCTGATCACGGTCAAGTCATGGTCGGTACCAACACGATGCCACCACACCCCGAAGTGATGGCGATGGTTGCCTATCAGTCGGGTGAGGGTCGTTTCAGGTGGTTACATGCTCGCGATGGAGTTCAAGTCGAGTTACTTGCTCGAGCAACCACTCACCATTCGAATGTTGCTTGGGTTGCCAGCAAAGAGCAAGTGATTGACGAAAAATGGCTTGGACCTCGACTAGGTTCGGCCACACGCAAACGTCTAGGTGATGTTGTGCTCGTGCCACGAGAGCCAATTAGTTTTGACGACGCTGCCGATACCGGCCCGTTTATATTGCAATGTCGTCATGGTGCTTTGACTGACGACGAACTAGATGTACCGTTGCTCGCAACGGCAGTTAAGTGATAAGTTTGGCGACCCACCATGAAAAACCCCGAAGACAAACCAGCAGAAATTAACCAACCAGCCGAGATTGTCGAAGAGCAGGGCGATACTACGCTCGAAACCGTTACTGCGCCGGCAAAAGTCATGCGCATTGGTTCGATGATCAAGCAGTTGCTCGACGAAGTTCATTCGATGACGCTCGACATGCCTTCACGTGAACGTTTGGCAGAAATCTACGAACGGTCAATTGTCGAACTTGCCGAGGCGCTTTCGCCAGATTTGCAAGAGGAGTTGCGAATGTTGGCCCTTCCATTCAATGACGGTGAAGTGCCAAGCGATGCCGAGTTGCGCGTGGCCAAAGCACAGCTTGTCGGCTGGCTCGAAGGACTCTTTCATGGCATCCAAGCCACAATGTTTGCCCAGCAATTGTCGATGCGACAACAGGCTGAGCAGCGACAAATTCAATCAGGTCAGGCTCCGAATGCTCAGCCAGGGGATCGTCCAGGAACTTACCTTTAATGGGTAAGTCGTTCACTCACCTTCACGTTCACACAGAATTTTCGATGCTCGATGGGGCATCGCGTTTGGACGAACTTGTCGACCGTGCAGTA
>RFMT01000076.1 GCA_009927565.1 Acidimicrobiia bacterium | reverse complement strand
TAGTCATTGTGCATGTTCGCACCCATCGGCCCTGGTCGATAGAGAGCGACGATTGCAGCGATGTCGTCGATTGTCGTTGGCACCATACTGCGCACCAACGCTCGAATGTTGGTTGATTCAAGTTGAAACACACCGATTGTGTCACCACGACGCAACAATTCGAAGGTCTTTTTGTCGTCAAATGGCGCCTTGTCGATATCAAAATCAGGATTGCTCAATTCTTGAATCATTTTGTTTGTATCAGTGATCACGTCAAGGTTGCGCAAACCCAAGATGTCCATCTTCAAGAGACCAAGTTCTTCAACGGCGTGCATTTCATATTGTGTGACGATCGGTGCGAGATCTGCATCTTGCCCCGACTCGGCCTTTCGCTGAATTGGCAGGTACTCGGTCAATTTCTCTTTCGTAATCACGACTGCCGCAGCGTGAATGCCGACGCTGCGCTTTAAACCCTCCAGGCCACGAGCAGTGTCAACAATGGTTCTGACATCTGGGTCGCTCTCGTAGAGCGACCGCAATTCTGCTGCGGCACGATAACCGTCAACATGCTGCTCATTTTCTTCGAAACAGTATTTGAGCGGTGTGTCTCGACCCATCACCACCGGCGGCATCGACTTGGCGATCTTGTCACCCAGACCATAAGGGAACCCCAAAACCCTCGCCGCGTCTCGAACAGCATTGCGGGCCTTGATCGTGCCGAAAGTAATAATTTGGGCAACATGATCGCGGCCGTATTTTTCTGAGGCGTATCGAATCATCTCATCGCGATAGCGCGAGTCGAAGTCCATATCAATATCTGGCATTGATCGGCGACCTGGGTTCAAAAAGCGCTCGAACAACAAGTCGTACTTGATCGGGTCGAGATCTGTTATTCGCAATGAATACGCCACTGCGCAACCGGCTGCCGAACCACGACCGGGCCCGACGCGAATTGATTTTTCGTGCGCGTATCGAACCAAGTCCCAAACGATTAAAAAGTACGAACTGAAACCCATTGTCTTAATTGTCAACAACTCGTAAGCAACACGCTCAACGACCTCAGGAGCAAGTTTTTCGCCCCATCGTTGCTTGGCACCGATCCATGTCAAATGTTCGAGATATGCGTGGTCATTTGCAAAACCATCAGGTATTGGAAAATTCGGCAAGACCGGAACGTTGAATTGAATATCTACTTTTGCTCGCTCGGCGATCCACAATGTGTTGTCGCAGGATGTCGGTTGCTCACGAAACAACCACCGCATCTCTTCTGCCGTTTTTAGATAATGCTCGTGGCCTTCGAACTTGAGGCGATTGGGGTCGGCAATCGTGCAGCCAGTTTGCACACACAACAACGCATCATGTGATGCACTGTCTTCGCGATGCGTGTAGTGACAGTCGTTTGTTGCCAGCAAGGGAGCCCCGAGTTTTTTGCCAATCTCGATCAACTTTGGATTTGTTTCAATCTGCAACGGAATGCCGTGGTCTTGCAATTCAATGAAGAAGTTGTCTTTGCCAAAAATTTCTTGCAATCGCGCGGCAGTCTTGAGCGCTTCTTCATCTCTACCATTTTTAAGTGCCTGCAAAACATGACCGCCCAAGCAACCTGATGTAGCGATTAGACCGGCGCTGTATTTGGTTAGAAGTTCCCAGTCCATTCGCGGCTGGTAGTAATAGCCTTCCAAAAACGCGAGACTCGCCAACTGAATCAGGTTTTTGTATCCGACATTGTTTTCGGCAAGAAGCGTCAAGTGATAATAAAGTTTCTTGCCCGACTCGGTATCACCACCACTGTCGTCGACTCGCCCCCGTCGTGTCGGGCGTTCAAACCGAGTTTCATAGGCCATGTAGGCCTCTGTGCCGATGATTGGCTTAATGCCGCGCTTGGTGCATTCTTTATAAAAATCGATGACGCCATACATGTTGCCGTGATCGGTGATACCAAGAGCCGGTTGACCATCGGC
>RFMT01000385.1 GCA_009927565.1 Acidimicrobiia bacterium | reverse complement strand
AACAACATCTTCATCAGGGAAAGCCATCAGAGCCCGATGATAGGCCTCGCTCATCAAGCCCTTGAGAATTTGATCACGCTTTGAAGTTCGCTTGACGCTAAGCATGCCCAACAATACGCACGGCGTGCCGCCAATTCGTTCGAGCGTCGAGAACATGAAGCCGTGCAATTTGCCATCGAGTTTTGCACTGGCAAATAGCACCCAATCTTCTTTGGCTTTTGAGATTGCGCCGATGCCGAACGCGCCGCCCATGGCAGCAAGATCATCAAGGTCTGAGTCAACCAACGCTGAGGCATCAATAGTCTTGACAACAAGGGGCATAGCCCTTCTATTCTGCCAGCAAAATTGTCAATTTCCGATGGCCCCGACAATTACTTTCGACAACTAGCTAGCAACGAGACAACAAGACTCTCAACCGATATAGACACTGTTGCCATAAGAGGCACGCAACGCGCCAATCGCACGGTCTATGTCAACATTAAATTCAGGTGCCAAGCGCAAACTTTTGCCACCGGGCATATGCAATTGTACTGGCGTTTGACCACCATGATCTTTTAACAACTCTTGCAAGTTGAAAATATCTTCTTGAGACAACGACCTTCCCGTAAGTTCAATATGCAAACTCATATCACTTGCCCGCATCGGCTCGACGATCTTTACCTCTTGTGCATTGAAAGAAATTCGTGAATCATCGCGCTTGTCGAGTCGACCGCGAACGGTGATGATCGTGTCTTCGTCAATCAAATGACCGAAACTGGCGTATGTCTTTGGAAAGATATTTACCTCTACAGAGCCCTGCAAGTCTTCGATCGTCAGCACAGCCATTTGGTCGCCCTTGCGAGTAAATTTTCGGTTGACAACAGTGACTACACCACCGAGAGTCAAATAGGCGCCATCATTTCGTTCGTCAAGATCGGCCAATGAACACTCGACCTTTCGACGCAACTGACCTTCGACGCCGCGCAACGGATGATCAGACACATATAAACCGAGCATTTCGCGCTCAATTTTTAGTTGCTCAGACTTTTCGTAACTGATGTTTGGTATCTCGATCTGCTCAGAGAAACTTGAACCCGAGTCTGCACCTTGATCGAACAGACTCATCACGCCTTGGTCGCGCTCGCGGCGGCGATTCAAAGTTTTCTCAATAATTGACTCGAATACCAAGAGCAAACCCTTGCGAGGATGACCCAAAGAGTCGAAAGCACCAGCCTTGATCAACGACTCGACCGTGCGTTTATTGAGTGTTGCAATTGGCGCTCGGTCGACAAAGTCGTAGAACGAAGTAAATGGACCGTTTGCACGTCGGTAATCGACGATCTGACTCACGACTGCTTCACCAACATTACGAATTGCTGAAAGCCCGAAACTGATCACGCGATTGTCACCCTCGACCACCGGTACAAAGTCGACCCCCGACGAATTGATGTCTGGGGTTTTGACCGTGATGTTGCTCGCACGTGCATCAGCCAAGAAGATTGCGGCGCGGTCATAACTTGCCTTGACACTCGTCAGAAGACAAGAGAGATACTCAAAGGGATAATTGGCTTTGAGGTATGCAGTTTGATACGCAATAAATGCATACCCGTATGCATGGCTCTTGCCAAACGCGTAGTCGGCGAAGTTCTCAATTGAATCAAAAAGTGTCTCGCCCAACTCTTGGCCATAACCGCGATCAACGCAACCTTTTTCGAAACTTGCACGCTGTTTTTTCATGTCGGCTCGATTTTTTTTGCCGCATGCCTTGCGTAAGTCGTCTGCCTCCTCGAGGCTGTAACCAGCAAACTTTTGGGCTACACGCATCATGCTTTCTTGATAAATCATCAAACCTTGGGTATCACCAAGTAGATCTTGGGCGTCGGGGTGAAATATTTTCGGCGTCTTTCTGCCGTTTTTGAAATCGGCG
>RFMT01000228.1 GCA_009927565.1 Acidimicrobiia bacterium | reverse complement strand
ATAGTTAGGCAAAGTGACGTAGCCGACCAGAGTTTTGCGGTGAATAGTCCTTGCGGCTTCAACGTCGTCGCTAATCACGGTAGGGATCATGTTGGCAAGAAACATTTCGCTACGTTTCTGGGCGGGGAGAAGTGCAATTTGCGCGGCAATGCTCTTGCGTGATGCATTAGCCCAAATGGCACCATCCGAAATTTCGCTAGCCAATTGCATCATTTTGTTGCGCAGTGCCGCCAAATAAATTGGCGGAAGATCGCCCGAAAACTTTTCTTGAGCCTTCATTGATGCAAGATAATTTTTGATGTCGGCAAGGGGCGTTGCAGTCGTCGCACCAAGGCGATCGATGACCGGGCCGTGACTAACGCCCAGACCAAGACCGAAACGTCGGTTTGAGACTTCATAGATGTGGGCTGCTGTGTTTGCCATCTCTATTGCGTGGCTGTAGTAAATCGGTTGGATAGAAGTCCAAAACTTGATCTCGTTTGTTGAGTGGGCCAATGAAACGCAAAGACCCATCGTTGCACCGAGACTTGGGCAAGCAATACCAGCAAATCTCAATTCTTCTGCGCGGCGAGCGAGTTCGAGTATCGCGTGTCGTTTTTTTGCCGGTGCAACCATTGATACTGCTGGTCGAAAGTCTTCGGCTGAAATCATGCATTTAAACTAGTCGCCATGGTCGTACCGTAGAAGCGGTGAACAATGTGAGTGGCGAGTCAAATTCCGGAACAAATTATGTGCGCAAGAAGATGTTGCGCATTGGTTTGATATCTCCATATAGCTTGACAATTCCTGGCGGTGTGCAAGCGCAAGTGTTGGGTTTGGCACGCGAATTGCGAAAAATGGGACATGAAGCCCGCGTTCTCGGACCGTGCGACGGACCGCCCCCCGAACCATTCGTGACACCACTCGGCAACAGTTTGCCAACAGCAGCGAACGGTTCAATAGTGCCACTTGCGCCAGATCCGTCAGCGGCATTGCGTACGATTCGCGCGATCAACGACGAAGCATTTGACGTTTTGCACCTGCATGAACCGATTGCTCCTGGGCCGACGGTTACCGCGCTCTTGTTGCGGTTGGCGCCAATGGTCGGCACGTTTCATGCGGCTGGTGACATCGCCTGGTACGGCCGACTCAGCAAGGGAGTTAACTGGATCGCAGATTTTTTAGATGCGCGAGTTGCGGTATCTCCGCAAGCCCGCGAACTTGCGCATCGATATCTCGGCGGTGACTATGAGATTCTTTTCAACGGCATCGAAAATGATCTTTATTCGCGCCCAAATGTTGTGCGCGGTGAAACGAAATCGATATTTTTTTGCGGTCGATACGAACCGCGCAAGGGTTTGGCGGTTTTGCTTGAAGCGTTCGAGAAAATCGCCGATGATGTGCAACTGTGGGTCGCATCTGATGGCGAGGGTATCGAAGAACTAAAAGCGAAGTATTTTCACGATGGTCGAATTTTGTGGCTCGGTCGCATTACTGATGCCGAAAAAATCGATCGCCTTGCAAAGTGCAGCGTGTTTTGCGCGCCAAGTTTGCACAGCGAATCTTTTGGCATTGTCGTTCTTGAGGCAATGGCCAGTGGAGCCCCCGTGGTTGCGAGCTCTCTCGAGGGATATCGAAACGTCGCCACTCATGATGTCAACGGCTGGCTGATTGAACCGGGTGATGTACGAGGCTTGACCGAAAGTCTGGCCAAAATTATCGACGACCAACAGTTAGCCGAACGACTGCGGCAGAGTGGTCTCGAGCGAGCAAAAGAACTTTCGATGCGACGTCTGGCTGAAATTTACGTCGAGATTTATCACAAAGTCCTGGAGCGTGAGAGTTTTGATCCAGATCATCATCCAAAAAGTCGTGTGGTGCGAATGTTTTCAGATCGCGTGTTGCGCAAACCTCAGTGGTTATAGGCACGCAGTAGAATAAGCCTCCACCCCCGTCAGAAAGCAAGAGGAATCATGTCGAATCTAGTTTGGCTTGTTGTAATCGTTGTTCTTGTCGGTTTTGTTGCGTTGTCGTATAACTCGTTGGTACAAAGGCGAAATCAAGTTAAAAACGCATGGTCGCAAATTGACGTGCAGTTGAAGCGACGAATTGAACTCATTCCAAATCTTGTTGAGACTGTCAAGGGCTATGCCGACTTTGAGCAGAAAACTCTGCAGCAAGTCATTGCTGCGCGAAATGTTGCTATGGCGGCTCCGAGCACGGTGGCAGGGCAGGCAGGTGCTGACAACGCTCTTTCGGGTGCGTTGCGACAGTTGTTTGCGCTTTCCGAGTCTTATCCGGACTTGAAAGCCAACGCCAGTTTTTTGAGTCTTCAAGAAGAACTCAGCAACACAGAAAG
>RFMT01000128.1 GCA_009927565.1 Acidimicrobiia bacterium | reverse complement strand
TAAATTCTTCACGCACGACGCGCCCCCAACATGTTCAACGCTTCACGCAACATTAGTTCTGAATCGGTGCCGACATTGATTTCGCGCAATACGTCTCTAATCTCTTCTGCCGAATAACCCAGACCCGCCAACGCGTCACGCACATCTCCGACGCTTGACGAACCACCAACCTGGTTGGACGACTCAAGAATGTTCAAATGCAAACGATTCTTGAGCTCAATCAACAGACGCTCTGCAGTTTTCTTGCCAACACCAGACACAAGAGTCAATGCAGCCATATCTGCACCGGCAACAATGTCAACCAACGCACGAGGTGAATGGGTTGCCAAGACCGCCATCGCCATCGTCGGCCCAACACCATGTGTGCCAACTAAAACTTCAAAGCATTTGCGCTCGTCGCGATCGAGAAACCCATAAAGCGTTTGTGCATCTTCGCGCACATGGTGGTGTATGTACAAAAAAGCATTTGATGTTGGTTCAAGTTCACCAAGTGTGCGTGGAGTGACGTGAACCAAATAGCCAACACCGCCAACTTCAAGTAAAACTGTCGAGTCGCTGGTGCGCTCTAGAACGACCCCACGTAACGAGCCAATCACGTCAAACCCATCTTCGACGCGACAATTTTTGCAGATAACGGACTTGACGCAATGTGGCAAAGCGCAATCGCGGCAGCATCCGCAGCATCTGCAGGTTTCGGGATCGAATTCAACTTCAGTCGTTGTTTGACCATCTTTTGAACCTGTGCTTTGTCGGCACTACCCCAACCTGTTATCGCGAGCTTCACTTGATTGGGCGAATATTGAACAACGTCAACGCCGCGTCTGGCTGCGGCACTCAAGACCAACCCGCTAACTTGTCCAACACTCATCGCCGTGCGCACATTCGACTGAAAAAATATACGCTCGACTGCCACAGCAGATGGTTGATACTCGTCGAGTAGTTCTTCAATTTCACGGGCGATCTCAGCAAGACGATTCGGTAAATCTTTTTCGGGACTCGTACGCAAAACCCCGAGCGCAGTCATTGAAATATCGGTGTTTCCGGAAACACCCAAAACTGCGTAACCGCAACGAGTTAAACCAGGATCAATACCCAGAACAATGCTTGCACAGGGGGCGAACATATGTTCATCTTAGTAGATGCCAATCTAGGCTTTGGCGACTGCCTCAATTAGCTCGCTCACCGGTCTAAAGGTCACTCCGAGCACTGCGCGATGAGCATATTTAATGACGCCTTTGGCGTCGACGACGAAAACACTTCGCCGCGGCAGACCCAAAAGCCCCACTACCGAGTAGAGACTTGCAACAGTTTTTTCTGTATCTGAAAGAAGCGGAAACTGATATCCGTGCTTAGCACTGAACGCCTCATGACTGGCAATGTCTTGTGCCGATATCGCCAAAATTTGCGCGTTCACACTTGCGAATTGATTCAGTTCGTTGTTGTAGGCGCACAACTGTTTGGTGCAAACCAAAGTGTCATCACCTGGGTAGAAAACAAGGACGACAGTTTGTCCGCGAAATTGTGACAACGAATATTTCTTGTTTGATGTGCCCGGCAATGTGAAGTCTGGCGCAAGATCGCCGACATCAACGGGTTTTGACGCCACCATGGTTTAACCTACTTCCTGCATTAGCGACTCGGAAATATCAAAATTTGCAAATACGTCTTGTACGTCATCATTGTCATCGAGTTCGTTCATGATTTTTAAAATTGCTTTCGCTTCATCGGGGTCATTAATCGTGACCGTATTGGCCGACAGCATTGTCGTAGTTGCCGAGTTCACTGCGATCTTTGCAGACTCAAGTGCGGCTTTGAGCTCATAAACCTGACTAGGGTCGCAAGTGACATGCCACATCTCTTCTTCTGCCGTGATGTCTTCGAGTCCGTGATCTAGACCAATCGTCATTAACTCTTCTTCACTCGCTGATCTTGGCACCAGAATCACACCCTTGCGAGAAAATTGCCAACCAACGGAACCTGGTGCAGCCATCGAGCCGCCTTGCTTCGAAAAAATGATGCGAACATCTGCCGCAGTGCGATTGCGATTGTCAGTCAAAATATCGATCAACATCGCCACACCACCAGGCGCATAAGCCTCATAAGTAACTGATTCATATGCTTTGCCATCGGTTTCGCCCATGCCGCGTTTAATTGCGCGGTCGATTGCGTCGTTGGTCATCGATGCAGCCTTTGCCTTTGCGACAACCGTGCGCAGTGAAGCATTCGTGGCAACATCACCTCCACCCTCGCGCGCAGCAACTTCGAGCAGACGCGCCAACTTTGCGAAAGTCTTGCCGCGAACTTTATCGATCGCCGCCTTCTTGTGCTTGATTGTTGCCCATTTAGAGTGACCCGACATTTTTATATCTCCTTTACAAACATCTCATGAATTCGCCTATCAGGCGAAAGTTCTGGGTGAAATGAAGCGACCAGCACATTCTTTTGTTGGGCTAAAACTATGTCATCACCGAACTTGGCCAAAATCTCAACTGCCTTATCAGCTTTGACAATTCGCGGTGCCCGAATAAAAACCGCATGAAATGGACTTTCAAAAACTTCGACGCTGATATCGGCTTCAAAGCTGTCGATTTGCCGTCCATAGGCATTGCGCTGAACTTCGATTTCGATTGCACCAAATGACACTTGATCATCGCGACCATCAATAATTTTGTTGGCCAACAGAATCATTCCGGCGCAGGTGCCGAAAACAGGCAGACCTTCGTGAATGAGTTTCTTTATCGGCTCGAATAGTTCAGAAGACTCGAGCAACTGCGACATCGTGGTCGACTCGCCACCCGGCATCACGAGTGCGTCTATCGATGCCAAATTTTGTGGGGTTCTTACTTCTTGTGTCGAGACACCAATCGAGTCAAGAACTCTTGTGTGACTGCTGAATGCACCCTGGAGTGCTAAAACACCGACAACTTTCGTCGACTTAGATTGTGAGTCGCGAACCACCTGGAGGCCTCGAATCGTTCACCAGCCACGCTCCGCATATCGCTGTTCAATCTTGTCCATACCAATGCCGGTCATCGGCACACCCAGATTGCGACTCACCTTGGCGATGATCTCTGGATCACGAAAATGAGTAGTAGCTTCGACAATCGCTTTTGCTCGCGGCGCAGGGTCATCGCTCTTGAAAATACCCGAGCCAACAAATACAGCTTGTGCTCCGAGTTGCATTGCAAGAGCTGCGTCGCTTGGTGTCGCAATACCGCCAGCGCAGAACAATGGAACCTGCAACCAACCAGTCTCAGCAATTTCTTGCACGAGCGGCAACGGTGCCTGCAGTTTCTTGGCCCAGTCAAAAAGTTCGGCTGAGTCTGCTTGCGTGATCTTTCGAATGTCACCAATTATTGAACGGAGGTGGCGAACTGCTTCGACGATGTTGCCGGTGCCTGCTTCACCTTTTGAGCGAATCAACGCGGCGCCTTCACTTATGCGTCGCAATGCCTCACCAAGATTTGTTGCACCACAAACAAACGGTGCAGTGAACTTCAACTTGTCAATGTGGTGCGTTTCATCAGCCGGGGTTAATACTTCGCTCTCATCAATAAAGTCGACGCCAAGCGACTCAAGCACTTGTGCTTCGACGAAATGTCCGATACGTGCCTTGGCCATAACTGGTATTGAACAAACGGCCTGAATACCTGTAATCATTTCTGGGTCGCTCATTCGCGCTACGCCACCGTCGCGACGAATGTCTGCTGGCACACGTTCAAGCGCCATGACCGCACACGCACCAGCATCTTCGGCAATCTTGGCTTGCTCGGGGTTGACGACGTCCATGATTACGCCGCCCTTGAGCATTTCTGCGAGGCCACGCTTCACGATCATTGACCCAGTCGAAGAGACCGATTTATTTTCGTTTTCGCGCTTGGCCATATATAAACCTTTCAACTACTACGACTTATCGTAGCGAGCCCAAACTTCGGTTCTCTTTTGGGTTTTTATGGATACGGAACGCTGGCGGTGTCGATGCCTTCAGGAACGTGAACCGCCGATTTCGCTCGAATTACTTCTACCCAAGTTCGACCAGGTGTGAGTTTGATTACTGCACCCTTTGTGTCTTTAAACACATATGGCTTGAGCGGATCTGTTCGCTCCCATGAACCTTGAACCAAGGCACCTGCCGTGTATACCCAGACTTCACCGCTACCAATCGTTTTGGCAACCGGACTCGAACCTGATTTGCCGTAGACGACTGACATCACTATGACATTCGGCGCATTCACTCGAACATCTTCCATGTCAACGTGGGGTTTGTCGTCTTGTGAACGAACGAATGTCAAGTTTTCTGGGCTCCACTCCCACATCACATCAACACCATCCATAGAAATTTTTACCGCGCCGGCTGGCTTTGCATCCGCAGGCACGGTTTCGCCGTCAGCGCGATATTCGAACTGTGGCACGGGTGGTTTGGCGTCGGCGGGCGCGAGTGTCCACAATTTCGAGGTCTCGGCGACCAAGTTATGTGGAGCCACACGACTCGACTCGCGTCTAAAACCTCCAGCCTCGTTTGCTGCCGAATGACTTAGGTCGATCATCGTCGACTTTCTGATTTCAGAGGTCACTTTTGCGTTGCCACCACTCCAAACGAACAACGGACCATTTAGAGATGCCAGCAGATCAATGTCTTGTAACCGACCACTGCGAATAGGACCAACAGGGTCGCTGCCTTGTGATTGAAACACTGCGGCGAAACGAGTCAACTGCTCAACGTTTTCTTCGAAGACAATATCGGCTTGATTCAAACCCCATTGTGGCCGTGCTTTTGGATGGTTATCAATTTTTACCACCATCGCTGGTCGACCAATGACTGTTTCATCTGGCGCTTGCGCACCCGTCAACGGGGCCCTCACGATTGGAATTGTCGTCGTGGTGGTGGTGTCTTCAACACTCGCAACTGTTGATTCGACACTCTCTGGACTTGAAGAATCAGTTGAGCCACTGCAACTTGCGACCATTACGCCGGCTGCAACAATTGCAACAAAGGTTTGTATCTGACGACTACGCATTTTTACATCTCCCTTAAGAGTGCTATTCGCTCTGAGAGCGGTGGATGGGTATTAAATAGTTTATGAAATCCACCTAGCCTGCCTGCGTCATTCACCCCCGACAACGGCTGCTCAATCCACATATGGGCCGTGGCCATACTGGCTGAGTGCGTAACTGTGCTATCTGCCTGAAGTTTTTCTAGAGCCGAGATCAAACCTGGCGGATATCTCGTCAATTGACACGCAGAGACATCTGCCAATGTTTCACGACGACGACTCACACTTGCTTGCATGATGCGAGCGATTATCGGGGCGATAATCAGCAAAACAAAGCCAACGAGCGCGAGTGGGTTGCTCGAGTTCTGGCGATCTGACGAGCGACTCACTCGCCCGCCATTCCACCACATCATGCGAATCGCCAAGTCGGTCAAGATGGCGACCGTACCGACGAGCGTCACAGCCAATGTCGATACCAAGATGTCGTAATTTTTGATGTGCGAAAGTTCGTGGGCTAATACGCCTTCAAGCTCAACTCGGTCAAGTTTCTCTAGTAATCCACTCGTCACGGCAATCGCAGCATGTTTCGGGTTGCGGCCTGTCGCAAAGGCGTTGGGTGCTGGGTCGTCGATTACATAAACCCGTGGCTTAGGCAAGCCACCCGCGATGCAGAGACCTTCGACCAAATTGTGCAGTCGCTTGTAAACCTGCTCGTCGGCCGGCTTGGCACGACTAACCCGCAATGCAATCGAATCTGATTTCCAATACGAAGTAAACGCCATCACTGCGGAGATGACAAGAGCGATCGCAGTACCGAACACTGGATTACCCGATACCTGCCCAGCCGCCGCACCAGCCGCAACCGTCAATACGACGAAGCCCAACAACAAAAATACTGATCGTCGCTTGTTTGAAGAAATCAAGTCGTGCATAAAAACTAGAAAGTCTAGAACTGCACTTTCGGCGCGACTTTTTCAGCATCAGTAGCCTCAAAGAATTCGCTCTCTTTGAACTTGAAAATCGACGCGAAGATAACACTTGGAAACGAATGCACAGCATTGTTGTAAGTCAGAACTGCATCGTTGAAAAACTGACGTGCATAGGCGATGCGA
>RFMT01000418.1 GCA_009927565.1 Acidimicrobiia bacterium | reverse complement strand
GAGGCACAGCATTAGGGGTTTGAGGCCTTTATTTGACAGTTTGGGCGGTGTTAGACTTATTGAATCATGACCCGTAGCGCCGTTTGGCGTTTTCGTAGGACGGTGTCACCTCTAACTGGTGCCATCTGTTGCGTTTCCCTCGTTTTGGGGCTTGCCCCGGCGACGGCTGGCGCGACGGCGACAGGCGTGGGTTTGGCTGGGGTTGGCGCGACGGCGACAGGCGCGGGTTTGGCTGGGGTTGGCGCGACGGCAAGAGACGCCGGTTTGGCAAGATTTGGGGCGAGTGGTTTCGTGCAAACTTCTGACCAAAAACAGCGTGAAGTCGAGGCGATTCTTGACGAGCTCGACCGTCTCGAAGAGCAGATGGACCAATTGGCCGAAGATTACGCCGAAGCGCTGAACGACGGCATTGAACTCGACAAAGAGATCGCTGCAACCGAAGCCCGAATCAAAGCCAAGGAAATCGAACTCGCCGCAATGCAAGCGCAATTGCAAAACGTTGCGCTGAAGACTTTCGTCGGCAAATCGGTTTCAAATAGTTTGGCGAGCATTTTGAGTTCGACAGGTTCGCTTTCTGATGCGGTGCGCAAGTCGTATTTGACCTCGGTTGCTCTGAATACGGGCGTGAGTGGTCTCGACGAATTGCAAGGCATCATCGACGACATTGCTCGTGAACGCAAACAACTTGAATCTCAACGCACTCGTGCAGGTGGTATCGCTGATTACGCAAAGAAGCGACTCGCCGCTGCCGAGGCAAGCGCAAATGTTTATTCGGCTCGACAAGCAACGGCATTACGCGAGCTTGGTGATTTATTGCGCAGTGAACAAAGTCGTCGCGCCAAAGCAGCGCTCGAGGAAGCAGCCCGCAAAGCTGCCGAATTCACGAAGACTAAATATTCGAATATTCCCGCACCATCTTCGGCGGCCGGCACTGCGGTTAAGGCCGCATTGTCGCAACTTGGTGTGCCATACAAGTTTGGTGCGTTATCACCAGGCTCGGCCTTCGACTGCTCAGGACTAATGGTTTACGCCTGGGCCAAGGCTGGCGTCGGCATACCGCGTTCTTCGCGCTCGCAGTATTACGCGTTGACAAAAATTCCGACGGGGGCGGCTCAACCAGGAGACCTCATCTTTACGCGCAACCCAGTTAGTCATGTCGGCATGTATTTGGGAAATGGACAGATGATCGCAGCGCCACGCACCGGAGATGTGGTCAAGGTTTATGCCGTGAGTTGGTCAAAAGTAACTGGTGTAGGTCGACCGAAGTAAATTTCGGCGCGCGAATTAGGTGTAAGTTTGTGGCGATGAACGGTTGGTCGCAGTCAAAGTTTTCGAGTCGTGGTGTGACTCATGAAACTTTTCGCAAGGGATCTGGACCAGTTGTAATCGTCGTTCACGAAATACCTGGGATCACGCCGGCAGTTGAAAAGTTTGCCAACGAGGTTGTCGCTGCGGGTTTCACTGTGGTGATGCCACTTTTGGTTGGCAACTTCGGCGAACCTCCGAGTGGCAAATATATGGCGAGCTCTGCGGCAAAAGTTTGCATTTCGCGCGAATTCACGACGATGGCGCTGAACAAGACTTCGCCGATCATCTCATGGCTACGTGAACTTGCAAAATATCTTCACGCTGAAATTGGCGGCAAAGGTGTTGGGGCAGTCGGCATGTGTTTTAGCGGCGGTTTTGCGCTTGGCATGATGGTCGACGACATAATGCTGGCGCCAGTATTATCGCAGCCAAGTTTGCCGTTTGCATTAGGCACGAAGCGCTCGGCAGACCTCAATTTGTCTGAGCAAGATGCGCGCCGAATAAAACAACGAGCAGAGGCTGGTTGTCAGGTTTTGGGTCTGCGCTATTCGGGTGATCGACTTGTCGGCACCCGCTTTGCCGAACTGCACAAGTTGCTTGGTGACGCGTTTATTGCAGTCGAGTTTGAGTCGTCTGCAAAGTCAGATCATTCGGTATTAACCGAACAACGACAAGAACTTGGCGTTCAGCGCGTGCTTGAATTTTTGAAATCAAAATTGCTCTAAGACTCGTACT
The DNA here is from genome assembly GCA_009927565.1 of Acidimicrobiia bacterium. Lineage (GTDB taxonomy): Bacteria > Actinomycetota > Acidimicrobiia > Acidimicrobiales > Ilumatobacteraceae > BACL27. Next base: position 3,426 of record RFMT01000418.1, on the reverse strand, counting down.
TTAAATTGCGAGTCCTTGAACGACTTGAGTGCTTTAACTGGATCAGTTCGATTAATTAGCAAGTGCCTAGCAAGGCGTCCCTTTGCTGCTTTTGCGTCATGACCGCCTGCCTTGCCGGATTTCGTTGCCAAGTCAACGTGAAAATAGCTTTTAATCAACTCGCTATCGGCAACGAATGCCGCCGAGTGTTCTTGAGGTAGCAAGTTGATGACGACCGCACCCGCACAATATTTATTGAGCGCATGCGAAATTTCTTCGCGCCACCACGATGAAAGTTTGCCCATTGGCGCGAGGCTCGCGCCGATTTTTAGGCGATAGTCGGGTGTAGGGTCACCGGCCGTAACCAGACCAAGCAAACCAGAAACTATGACGATATTTTTGGCAGCGATTTTTTGCAGCGCGAGAGGTAGCGAATCGAGATCAAGATGATCCCAAACGACGCCTGTGTAGCGTTGCGACGCGGTCAAAGTTTTGGCGCCGCGCACGGCGATGTTTGCTTGTTGGGCTCGTGCGAGATGGGCGCCTGAAACGCCAAGAAGTTTCGCAGACCCACCGCGTGCTTGCTTCAACGCCGCGATAACCGTTGTGCGTTTTTTGCCAAGTGATTTGCCGAAAGTGCCATTCGTTTCTGTGAACTTTGTGCCAGAAGTGCCCGACTGCGCCTTGCCTTCAGATGGAGGGAGCAGAATAATTAGCTTTTTCGCTGAAGCCATGAGTCACGATTCTGCCTGATGACGCGCCTTAATAGTCGCATACGGTGCGCCTAGTCTGCAGGGGTGGTGTCAGAGCAAAAATCACTAGACATAGCGTCGCTTAACCCTGACCAGCAAGACGCGGTGCTGCACCCGAGCGGGCCATTGCTCGTCGTCGCTGGTGCGGGCTCGGGTAAGACACGCGTATTGACGCATCGCGTCGCACACCTTATTAGTCAGGGCACGCACCCGATGCGAATTTTGGCGATTACCTTCACCAACAAGGCGGCTGGCGAGATGCGCGAGAGAGTCGAGGCGCTTGTTGGCAAAGTAGCCGAGCGAATGTGGGTGAGCACTTTTCATGCCGCATGTGTCCGAATTTTGCGGATGCAAGCCGAGCAAATTGGCTACCCGAAGACGTTTTCAATTTACGATCAATCAGACGCCCAACGCCTTGTGGGCTATGTCATTCGTGATCGCGGACTAGATGCCAAGCGGTTTCCTGCGCGCGGTGTGCATGCCCGCATCAGTTTGTGGAAAAACGAGTTGATTTCACCAGATCAGGCGTTGCTGAACGCTGACAATGTGTTCGACACAAAATACGCAGAGATCTATCGCGAGTATCAGTCGCGATTGTTGAAAGCCGGCGCTATGGATTTCGACGATTTGCTGATCAACACAGTCAAATTATTTCGTGAGCACAAAGATGTTTTGGCGCAATTTCAGCAGCGCTTCGAACATATTTTGATCGACGAATATCAAGATACGAACATTGCTCAAAACGAAATCGTGTTGATGCTCGCTGGCGCACATCACAATGTATGCGTTGTTGGTGATACCGACCAATCTGTCTATCGATTTCGCGGCGCCGACTTCAGAAATATATTGCAGTTTGAGACGGCGTTTCCTGAAGTGACGGTCGTTGTACTGGCACAGAACTATCGCAGCACGCAAACAATTTTGGACGCAGCCAACGCGGTGATAACCAACAATGCCGAACGTAAGCCAAAAGAATTATGGACTGAACTTGGCAAAGGCGATCGAGTCGTGCGGTTTTATGCCGACGACGAGTATCACGAAGCAAATTGGGTGATCTCTCAGTTGTCGAAAATGAAAAAGAATCACGAGCACGAGTGGCGAGAAATGGCTGTTTTTTATCGCACAAATGCCCAGAGCCGAATTCTGGAAGAGAGTTTGATGCAGGCCGGTGTGCCCTACAAAGTAATTGGCGGCACTCGTTTCTATGACCGTCGCGAAATTAAAGATGCGCTGGCATTTATTCGTTGCGCGGCGAACCCGCTTGATGAAGTCAGTCTCAAGAGAATTTTGAATGTGCCCAAGCGCGGCATTGGTGACACGACAGTCGATCGCCTCGATACATATGCAACAAAAGAAAACATTGCATTTGCGCTTGCGCTACGACGCACGGCAGATGCTGGCATCGGTGGGGCTGCAGCAAAAGGCATCGCGAGTTTTGTCGCGCTGATCGACGATCTTGAATCGCGATTGGGCCAAGGACCAGGGCCGGTGTTGCGTCATGCGCTCGAAGCGAGCGGATATCTGAGCGAACTACGAGCCGAGGGCACAGTTGAGTCAGATGGTCGATTTGAAAACTTGGCTGAACTTATTGGCAGTGCGAGCGAGTTCACACAAGTCGATGAATTTTTAGAACAAGTTGCACTGGTTGCAGACACCGATCAACTTGACTCAGATAACCATGTCACTCTTATGACTTTGCACTCTGCCAAAGGTCTCGAGTTTGAGGCGGTTTTCATCGTCGGCATGGAAGAAGGTATTTTTCCACACAGTCGGGCACTCGTAGATCAGAACGAACTCGAAGAAGAGCGTCGCTTGGCGTATGTCGGCATCACACGAGCCAAACAAAAATTGTTTCTTACGCACGCCTGGAGCCGCAATCTTTATGGTTCGAGTCAATACAACCCGCCATCACGTTTCTTGGATGAAATACCCGGCGAGTTGTTGCAGCGTGAGGGAAGCACAGATTCTGGCGCCGATGAAGGTCGTGGCAGTTATCGTCCGCGACCTGATCAGGGCTCGGGCAAAAAAATTGAGTGGACCAGAGCGACAGTGCCTAAGTATCGACGTGACGGTGACGCTGTTGGCGACTTGACTGGTGCTAATTCGGGTTTGAAAGTTGGCGACGACGTTGAACATCCATCGTTCGGTGAAGGCGTGATCATCAACATTCGTGGATCTGGCGAATCAGCCGAAGCGACTATCGAGTTTGTCAATCACGGCAAAAAGCATTTGGCAATGGCGTGGGCGCCATTAAAAAAAATAAATTAGCGAATTAAAAAATTTTCAGTCGGCTCGCAAATCAATAAGTAGCGTGCGCATATTTTCGACAATTGGTCGAACATCGAACGGAAGTTGCAGTTGTTCAACGCTGAGTGTGCGACCGTCGCAATCTTTGAAATCTCGTGAGTCGACAATGTGCTCGACGAGGCAACTTTCGTCGCGGTCGGCAGGGTAGGCATAATAAACCTGCCAGCCTTTGGCCGGGTTGTCGCCTGTGTGGTCGATAACGATCGAACGCTTGCCAGTTGAGTCACGCAAGTCTGGGTAGAGAATCGGGCCACCCTCGCTGACCAGTTTTGCGATGTCGTCGACGCGTCCGATTTCGAAAGTTTTTGCGACCGTCTCGGGGTTGCGTTCGCGATTATCGGTGGCCATGCTGGCAAAAATCCATGTGACGCCAAACAAAACTGCAAAT
>RFMT01000300.1 GCA_009927565.1 Acidimicrobiia bacterium | reverse complement strand
CTTCTCTTGTTATCTTGATTCTTTCGATCATGTTCTCGCGTCGCAAGACAGCAAGCATGGTCGCTGCTTAGTCAGCAGTTTCACAACTCATGTCAGCCCGCGTTGACTACCTCAGCAACGAGTGGATCAACGCGGTCGCCGACAGCATCAAAGCAAATAGCGAAATCATTGTCGTTGCGCGCGAAAACACTATTTCGGTCACACAAATAGTGACAGGCACTCCACACGGTGACGTCACCTACCATCTCGAGTCGCGAGATGGCCAACTTAATTTTGGAAAAGGTCCGGCAAAAGTTTCAGATATTGCCTTCACACAAGATTGGCAAACAGCAGTTGGTGTCGCCACTGGCAAAATCAACGCTCAAGAGGCGTTCATCAGCGGCAAGATTCGATTCAAAGGCGATCACGAACGAGTTATCGCAACACAACCTTTGTTTCTTGCTCTTGACACCATCTTTTCGGCTGTCAACGCCAAAACAAATTTTTAGACGAGCCCCAAACTGCGCACGGCATCGCGCTCGTCGATCAATTCGGCAACCGAAGCATCAATCATCTTGCGGCTGAAGTCATTGATCGGCAAGCCCTGCACGATGCTGTATTCACCGTTTGCACACGTGCAAGGAAACGACGAAATCAAACCAGCGGGCACGCCGTAACTGCCGTCTGATGGCACGCACATGCTGACCCAATCGCCTGCTGGTGTACCCTGCACCCAGTTGCGAACGTGATCCATCGCTGCGGTGCCCGCAGATGCCGCCGACGACAAACCACGTGCCTTGATGATTGCTGCGCCTCGTTTAGCAACAGTCGGTATGAAAGTTTCGCGCATCCACGTTTCGTCATTGACGACGGCCGCGGCGTTTTTGCCATCGACTTCGCAGTTATAAAGATCTGGATACTGCGACGCCGAGTGGTTTCCCCAAATTGTCATCTTCTTGATCGACGTCACTGGTTTTCCAACTCGTTGCGCCAACTGGGCCACGGCGCGGTTGTGATCAAGTCGGGTCATCGCCGTAAATTGCTTCGGGTTAATCTCAGGTGCATTGCTCATCGCAATGAATGAATTCGTGTTTGCCGGATTGCCGACAACCAACACTTTCACATTCTTCTTGGCGTTCTTGGCGATCGCTCGACCCTGCGGTTTGAAAATGCCACCATTGGCTGTCAATAAGTCGGCGCGCTCCATGCCGTCTTTGCGCGGCATCGCGCCGATCAACAAAGCAATGTCAGCATCACCAAAAGCAACATCAGCGTTATCGGTTGTAACGACATCTACAAGTGGCGAATATGCGCAGTCCTCAAGTTCCATTTTTACGCCGTTCAGCGCACCGAGCGCCGGTGTAACTTCAAGCAACTGCAAAATCACCGGTGTATTTG
>RFMT01000077.1 GCA_009927565.1 Acidimicrobiia bacterium | reverse complement strand
TTGAGACCGAGTTCGCTGGCGATCGTCTCGATGTACGAAGCAAACAGCGCAACTGCTGCGATTACAGCCGAACCGATGGCGAAGCCTTTTGTCACGGCTTTGGTCGTGTTGCCAACCGCGTCGAGGCTGACGAGAATTTTGCCAGTCTCGCCATGAAGTTCGCCTGACATTTCAGCGATACCAGCAGCGTTGTCAGAAACCGGGCCAAACGTGTCTTCAGAGACGATGACACCAGTTGTGGCGAGCATGCCCATGCCGCAAAGCGCAACGAGATAGAGCGAGAACTGAATGTTTCCGCCACCCATCCAGATTGTGGTGCCAAGCGCGACGGCGATGCACAAAATCGCATACACCGATGACTCGAGACCCGATGCGGTGCCAGAGAGCACAACTGTTGCGGGGCCAGTTTCGGATGACTCGGCGATTTCTTTAACCGGACCGTATTCGGTGCCAGTGAAATATTCGGTGAGACGACTGAGAACTTGGGCAAGAATCAAGCCAACCAAAACGGCGCCGAAAACTCGCCAGCCTGTGTTGGTGAAACCTGTTTTTTCAAGTTTGTCGTTGCCGACATAATAAGTTGCAAGCAAATATGTGCCAATGACCGTGATGATGCCTGCAGTGAGGAAGCCGCGGTTGATTGGCTTCAGTGCATTTGTTTCGCCGTCTTTGGCGCGCACGGCGAATACGCCGGCAATAGATGCAACTACGCCTATCGCGCGTGCTGCAAGCGGGAAGACGAGACCGAGTGCCGGGTTCAAACCGATTGAGTTGAATGCGGCGACACCGAGAATGATCGAAGCGACGAGAGTGACTTCGTAACTTTCGAACAAGTCGGCAGCCATGCCTGCACAGTCGCCGACGTTGTCACCAACATTGTCAGCAATTGTTGCTGGGTTACGTGGGTCGTCTTCAGGAATGCCTGCTTCAACCTTGCCGACGAGGTCAGCACCGACGTCGGCAGCCTTGGTGAAAATGCCGCCACCCACGCGCAAGAACAGCGCGAGCAACGAACCACCGAAACCGAAACCAACGAGCATCGCCGAACTTGTGTTTTGAAACAACGCGATGATCATTGTTGCGCCGAGCAAACCAAGACCGACGGTGAACATGCCGGCAACGCCACCCGTGCGGAAAGCAACTTGCAGTGACTCGCGCATCGAGCCGCGTCGTGCGGCTGCGGCGGTGCGTACGTTGCCACGCGTTGCAAGTGTCATACCGATGTAACCAGTGAGGCCTGAAGCCAGACAACCGAGAACAAATGAAATAGTGCGATAAAGGCCCGCGCTGACAAATGAAAGCGCCGATTCACCGTTTGGCTTGTCAATTGCGACCGAAGTTAAAAACACAACCGCGCCAACTGGTACAAGAATCATGCCGATCGTGCGGAACTGGCGTTTTAGGTACGCCCAAGCGCCAACTTGAATTGCCGCGGCAATTTCTTTCATCTTGTTGGTGCCTTCATCTTGCTGCAGTACCTTGACCATCAAGTACCAGCCGACGAGCAGTGCGAGAACTGCAGATCCGCCTGAGAGCCACAAAATAAGCCACTCACCGCCTTTG
>RFMT01000377.1 GCA_009927565.1 Acidimicrobiia bacterium | reverse complement strand
TTTCTCCAATTTCTCATCGGGTTAGCCACGTTGGTAACCCGTGTTATGTGTCTCGGAAAGTATAAAGAATCTGGTGCCATTAAGGCGAATGCTCGCCATTTAGGGCGGGGTGCGGTCAGGCACCGTGAGACACGGTTCACGCGGCCCAGGCGAGCGTTAATGTCGGGCGATTGCGAGCCGACTACTAGCGTTGGTTCTGCATCTATGGCGCAAACAATCACCAAACCAAGCGGTGCGCGAGGGCCAGTTACGGGCACGGCGCTTGTATCCCGAAAGAAACGCCCATTTTTGGTCGACATTTATTCGACGGCAGTCGGCAAGAAATATGCCATGGCGATTTCGGGTATTGCGTTGATGGGTTTCGTGTTGTTTCACATGATCGGCAATTTAAAGATGTATCTCGGTGCCTACGAGTTGAACCATTACGCCGAATTTTTGAAACAGCTTTTGTATCCGCTCGCGCCGAAGGGTGCCGTGTTGTGGATTCTTCGGGGCGGACTGCTGGCGATGCTCGCGCTGCACTTGCACGCCGCGTGGTCGCTCACTGTCATGAATCGCCAAGCGCGACCGGTGCAATATCAGTCGCCACGTGATTATGAAGTAGCAAACTTTGCAAGTCGCACGATGCGATACAGCGGCATGATCGTGTTTAGTTTTTTGATTTGGCATCTTCTTGACTTGACCTTTGGTGTTGTCAACACCGTGGGTACGCAAGGCGAATTTGTTCGCGAAGAGGTTTATCAAAACGTCGTGCGCAGTTTTGATCGCTGGCCGGTTGCTGCTTTTTATATTCTTGCCAACTTGTTGCTTGGCATTCACCTGCGACACGGTGCGTGGAGTCTCTTTCAATCGCTTGGTTGGAACAACCCAAGGTTCAATGCCTGGCGTTGGGCGTTTGCGACAGGCTTTTCGTTGGTCGTGGTGATTGGCAATATTTCGTTTCCGATTGCGGTGCTTGCGGGCATCGTCAAGGTTTAGAGAGTCAAGCAGAGAGATGCGTAGGTAAATCAACAATGAGCACAGTTTTGAACGCCAAGGTTCCAAATGGTGCGTTGCGCGATAAGTGGGACAACTACAAAGCCGACGCCAAACTCGTCAACCCGAATAACAAACGCAAGTTCAAAGTGATTGTCGTCGGCACAGGTTTGGCCGGCGCTTCGGCAGCGGCAACTTTGGCTGAACTTGGTTATCAAGTTGATGCGTTTACATTTCATGACTCTGCACGACGTGCGCACTCGATTGCTGCGCAAGGCGGTATCAACGCAGCGAAGAATTATCAAGGCGATGGCGACAGCATCAATCGATTGTTTGTCGACACGATTAAAGGTGGTGACTTTCGCAGTCGCGAGAGCAACGTGCATCGTTTGGCTCAAGTTTCAGTCGACATCATCGATCAGATGGTTGCCCAAGGTGTGCCGTTCGCGCGTGAATACGGTGGCATGCTCGACAATCGCAGTTTTGGTGGCGCACAAGTTAGTCGCACTTTCTATGCGCGTGGTCAGACGGGTCAGCAATTGTTGTTGGGTGCTTATCAACAGTTGTCGCGTCAAATTGGATTGGGAGGTGTGCGACTTTTCAATCGCACCGAATTGGTAGACATCGTTGTCGTTGACGGTCGTTGCAGTGGCATCGTCGTGCGCGACCTTCTAACGGGCGAAATTTCTTCACATGCAGCGCACGCGGTTGTTATGGCAACAGGCGGTTACGGCAACGTGTTTTTCTTGTCGACCAATGCGATGAATTGCAACGTAACTGCGGCATGGCGCGCGCATCGTCGCGGTGCGATGTTTGCTAATCCGTGCTTCACCCAGATTCACCCGACGTGCATTCCGCAAAGTGACGAGTCACAATCAAAACTCACCTTGATGAGCGAGTCGTTGCGCAACGACGGGCGAGTGTGGGTGCCGAAAAATGCTGACGACACGCGTCCGGCCGAGCAAATTCCGGAAAGTGAGCGCGATTATTACCTAGAGCGTCTGTATCCGAGTTATGGCAACTTGGCGCCACGTGATATTTCTTCGCGTGCCGCCAAGCGACTTGTCGACAAAGGTCATGGTGTCGGACCACTTAAAAATGGAGTGAACCTTGATTTCTCGGCGGCGATCGCTCGTCTTGGACGCGACGTTGTAGAAGAGCGTTACGGCAACTTGTTTCAAATGTACGAACGAATTGCTGGTGAAGACCCGTATAAGACGCCGATGCGAATTTATCCAGCGACTCACTACACAATGGGCGGGTTGTGGGTTGACTATGAACTTGGCACGACGGTGCCAGGTCTCTATGCGGCTGGTGAAGCGAATTTTTCTGACCACGGCGCGAACCGACTTGGTGCGAGCGCGCTGATGCAAGGTTTGGCAGATGGCTATTTTGTTCTGCCGTACACAATTAGCAATGGCCTTGCGCCGTTGCTCAACAAGCCTGTGCCAACAACTGACCACCCGGCATTCGTGCAGGCAGAGTCTGAGGCTCGCGAGCGATTTAGCGGCTATTTGAACATCAAAGGTACACGGTCGCCCGATTGGTTTCATCGCGAGTTGGGCAAAATTATTTGGGACTATTGCGGCATGGAGCGCACGCAACAAGGTCTTGAGAAAGCTCTGTCTGAGTTGCCGGCGCTTTACAGCGAGTTCAAAAAAGATTTGCGAGTTACCGGCACGGGCGAAAGCGTCAACCAGACGCTCGAAAAAGCCGGTCGAGTTGATGACTTCTTTCAATTGGGCATGTTGATGTGTCGTGACGCTCTCGATCGCCAAGAGAGTTGCGGTGCGCACTTTCGCAGTGAATATCAAACAGACGATGGTGAAGCGTTGCGCAACGACGAAGAGTATTGCCACGTGTCTGCATATAAATGGACAGGCGACCCGATGGCCGCTGAACTCAACAAAGAGCAACTCGTTTATGAAACTGCTCATCTGGCAACCAGGAGTTACAAGTGAACCAACTGACGAATCTCAAATTGAAAGTTTGGCGTCAGGCCGGCCCCGAAACGGACGGACATTTCGAGTCATACACCGTCGACAAAGTAAGTGATGAAGCCTCGTTTTTAGAAATGCTCGATCAGTTAAATGAGCGTTTGATCAGCCAAGGCAAAGAGGCAATTGTTTTCGATCATGACTGTCGCGAAGGAATTTGCGGAACTTGTTCGCTGATGATTAACGGGCGGGCACATGGTCCACAAAGAGCGACGACGACATGTCAGTTGCACATGCGTACGTTCAAGAGTGGCGACGAAATCGTGATTGAGCCGTGGCGAGCGGCTGCGTTTCCGATTATCAAAGATTTGATGGTTGATCGTGCATCATTCGATCGCATCGTTGAGGCCGGCGGGTTCATTACGGCGCCGACTGGCGGTGCGCCAGACGCCAACTTGATTCTTGTGCCAAAGCCGGTTGCCGATGCCGCGATGGATTCAGCAGCGTGCATCGGCTGTGGTGCGTGCGTCGCGGCCTGCCCGAACGGTGCGGCGAACTTGTTTACCGGTGCAAAGATTTCGCACCTAAATGTTTTGCCGCAAGGGCAAAGCGAGCGATACAAGCGCGCCGAAGCGATGGTGCATGCGATGGATGATCAATTTGGTTCATGCACCAACCACGGTGAATGTTCGGCGGCGTGCCCCAAAGAAATTTCGCTTGATGTAATTGCGATGATGAATTCTGATTTCAGAAAATCGAAGTCAAAGAATCGCAAGGCACTCAGCCGAGGCTGAGAAGCGCTAAATCAAATTATTTGGGGGCAAATTATGTTGGGTGACTTGGCGAACTGGGTGCAAGATGTGATCAATCAGTTCGGCTATTTAGGTGTCGCTCTCTTGGTGGTTATCGAAAATGTCTTTCCGCCGATTCCGTCTGAAATTGTTTTGCCCTTTGCAGGTTTTGTTGCACAGCAGGGTGCAAGCGCGGTGAATGCTGGGGCTGATGGGGCTCAAAGCGACACGACTGTTATCGGCATGATGATTGCGGCGACAATTGGTTCGGTTGTCGGTGCGTTGATCTTGTATTTCATTTCTGCGGCGATTGGCCCACAGCGTTTGCGTCAGTTTGTCGAGCGATTTGGCAAGTGGTTTGGTGTGAAGACTGCAGATCTTGTGCGTGCCGAAGAGTGGTTTGATCGGCGATCGGTTGCTGCCGTGTTGGTCGGTCGATGTGTGCCATTGATTAGGTCGATAGTTTCGATACCAGCCGGCTTTAGACGAATGAAGTTGACGAGTTTTGTGGTGTTGACCGCAATCGGAAGTGCCGTTTGGAATATTGCGTTGATTGGCGCTGGTGCTGTTTTAGGCGACCAATGGGAACGTGTCGGAGAATACGTCGGCGTATTTCAGTGGCTGGTAATTGTCGCAATTCTGGTGTTGCTTGTGCGATTCGTGGTTTCGCGGTTGAAAAATCGCCGTCAACAAAACGGTCTGACGCAGTAGAAATTTTTCATGCTTGCGTCTGACACAAAACCAGTCGCAATGACTTTGCGCAATGGTGCGCAAGAGTCGTGGCACCACGGTGCCGTTGTTTGTCTCGAGCGCGATGGGTCGATTGCTTTCAGCGTGGGTTCGCCCAACGCGATTGTGTTTCCTCGGTCGTCTACTAAGCCATTTTTGGCAACTGCGATGGTGGCAGCAGGCTTGAAATTGCCCCCAAATTTGTTGGCACTTGTTTGTGCGAGCCACGATGGTCGACCTGAGCATTTGCAGGCAGCACGCGAAATTTTGACGACTGCCGGGCTCGACGAAACCGCGTTGCGCAACACCAAGGATTTGCCGCTTGATGATGATGCAGCCCACGATGTCGTGCGCGCGGGAGGCGGGGCGACTTCGCTGCAGATGAATTGTTCGGGTAAACACGCTGGGATGTTGGCAACATGCGTTGCATGTGGTTGGGTGACCGACGAAAGTTACTTGAACCGCGATCATGAGTTGCAGAAGTTGATAACAGCGATGATGCCTGAGATGATTGGTGAAGAAGTCGCAAACATTGTGGTCGACGGTTGTGGTGCGCCGGCTCATTCGATGACGCTTGCGGGTTTGGCTCGAGGCTTTCGTGCAGTAGCGATGGCCAAGGTTGGGTCGCCTGCGCGGGTGGTTGGTGATGCGATGCGTGGGTATCCGCAAATGGTGGGTGGTCCGACTCGCGATGTTTCGTTATTGATGGCCGGAATTTCGGGTCTCGTTGCAAAAGATGGCGCCGAAGGTGTGTATGCGGCGGCGTTGCCCGACGGTCGAGCAATTGCATTGAAGATTGCCGACGGGGCAAACCGTGCGCGACCACCTGTGATGCGTGCGGCACTTGTGGCCTTGGGTGTTGATATTTCTGGTGTTGATGCGCGGGCTTTTTCGTCGCCAATTTTTGGTCACGGCAAAATTGTTGGCGAGGTGCGGGTTGTAGATAATCTGCTTTCGTCATGACGTTGCATCTTCAGACAAAGGCGTTACTTGATTTGTTGGCGATGCGTGCCGAGCCGGCGCTTGAGACCATGACGCCAGTTGAGGCGCGTGAGATGACCTTGCGTTATTACATTCCTAGTGATTACGAGATTTTTCTGCGACGCGACGTTGATGCTGGCGGTGTGCCGGCGCGTTTGTATTTGCCATCAGCCGAGAAAAATCTCGGCCTGTGCGTTTTTATTCATGGTGGGGGTTGGGTTTTTCACACGCTTGACGACTACGACGATGTGTGTCGGCGACTTGCGGTTCAGTCGGGGCAGGCGGTTTTGAGTATTGATTATCGTTTGGCGCCGGAGTTTGCGTTTCCGACGCCGTTCAATGATTGCATGACGGCCGTTAAATGGGCGCGCGACAATGCGGCATCTCTTGGTTGTGATGCGAATCGAATGGTTGTTTGTGGCGATTCGGCTGGTGGAAACCTGTCGACCCTTGTTGCGCAGCATTCTGGTGTTGACTTCAAAATGCAGTTGTTGGTTTATCCGGCGGTTGATGCGCGGTGCGTTACCGAGAGTTATCGCAAAAATGGGGAGGGTTTTTTGCTGACCGCTGCGGCGATGGATTGGTTTTATGGACACTATTTGTCGGGCGGCAAAGGCAGCGCTGAAGATCCGCTGGTTTCGCCGCTGTTGGCTAGTGATGCGATTTTGGCAAAGTTGCCACCGACTTTGGTGATAACTGCCGAGTACGACCCGTTACGCGACGAAGGCGAGCAGTACGCGCAAAAGTTGACGTCTTTGGGCGTGCCGACGAGCTGTGTGCGTTATCGCGGACAGATTCATGCGTTTTTGCGCTACGGCAAAATACTTGATGATGGATATCTGTTGATTGCGCAACTTGCCGACGCAATTCGCCGCAGCTGCACTAATTAATAGCTTCGCCGGTGCGGTCGCGCGGAGCAAAAAATTTGCGAATGATCGGCTCGAAATGTTCGAGGGGTGCGCTCTTATAGTCAGGATCAAAAGCGACCTGGTCGTACTTGGCGCAAAATTCGGCCGTGTAGTCGAAGTATTCGCTATCGCGGAAGTTGTCGCGTGTGTTCGGATCTAATCCGATGTGTTGCCAAAAAAAGTACCCCTGAAAAATACCGTGGTGAGCCACGAGCCAGTGGTTGGCTTTTGAAACCGCAGGCTCGACAATCGCAGCGGCAACCGCGGCGTGATTGTAAGGCGAGAGGTTGTCGCCAATGTCGTGCAAGAGTGCGCACAAAATGTATTCTTCGTCGCGGCCATCGCGTTCGGCACGAGTTGCAGTCTGAAGACAGTGCTCGAGGCGATTGACGGGAAAGCCGCCGTAATCGTGACGCAGATATTCAAGTTGTTCGATAAGTCGATCTGCGACGCGGGCTTGAGTCGTTTCGAGTTGCACCATGATGTTGTCCCAGTCGGCTTTCGTCGACTCGGCAAAAGATGTGAATTTCGCTCGCGAATTTTTGGCGTCGTGCGCAAGATTTTGTTCGCGCGATGTGTCAAGTGTCATGTTTTGAGAGTAGTTCGTGGCCGCCTGTTTGACTCGGTGCTGACATTGTGCGGTGGTGCAATTTCATGTCCGATTTTTGAGTTGTGTGTGTCGGGCGTCACGGCAAATGGCGTAAATTAAGCCTTTTAGCGGGTATCCATGACTTGCGCATGGTGCATCCCTAAGTTGAGGTCTGCAGGAAATACCTGCAGAAAAAAGGAGATATTGATATGGGTTTTTGGGCAGCATTTGGACAACTTGTCCTTTTAGCAATCCTGCTTGGCGCAGTCACGACCGTAATTGACTCGGTTCTTGGCGTA
>RFMT01000283.1 GCA_009927565.1 Acidimicrobiia bacterium | reverse complement strand
TCGATTTGGGCATCACGACTTTTGACACGGCCGATGTTTATGCGGGCACCCGAGCCGAAGAGGTTTTGGGCCGAGCACTCGCGGGTGTGCCACGACAAAGCATCGAAGTATTCACCAAGGTTTATTGGCCGACAGGTGCAGGCGTAAACGATCGCGGTTTGTCACGCAAGCACATTATGGATTCGATTCACGGTTCGTTAAAGCGCCTGCAACTAGATCATGTCGACCTTTACCAAGCGCACCGCTTCGACGTTGAGACACCTCTCGAAGAAACGATGCTCGCGTTCGCCGACATCGTGCGCCAGGGCAAAGCCCTATATATAGGTGTCTCAGAATGGGATGCAGACCAGATCACTCGCGGGGCGGCACTCGCGCGCGAACTAAAGGTTCCGTTTATTTCAAATCAACCTCAATATTCGATGCTTTGGCGCGTGATCGAACAAGAGGTGATACCTGCCTCACAAGATGCGGGCATGTCGCAGATTGTTTGGTCGCCGATGGCCCAGGGTGTTTTGAGCGGCAAATATCTGCCGGGTCAACCACCACCAGCTGGTTCGCGTGCAACCGACGAATTGAGTGGCAAAAACTTCATTGCCCGCTGGCTCAATGATGATGTTCTGACTCGCGTGCAACAACTCAAACCAATCGCCGAAAAAGCCGGCATCACGATGGCCCAAATGTCGATCGCCTGGACACTACAAAATAAAAATGTGGCATCGGCAATTGTCGGCGCGACACGCCCAGAGCAACTTGACGACAACGTCAAGGCTGCGGGTGTCGTGCTTGATGCCGATACTTTGCAGGCGATCGACACGGTTCTTGACGGCGTTGTAATTAGCGACCCGAGAAAAACCGAGTCGCCAAAAACAAGGCCGTAAGTCTCAGCGGTTCAAAACCGCCGCTTCTTTATTTGTCGAAGCGGTCGAGGTTCATCACCTTTGTCCATGCGGCGACGAAATCGCGCACGAACTTGATTCGCGCATCGCTGGATGCATAGACCTCGGCAAGGGCTCGCAGTTGCGAGTTGGAGCCGAACACTAGATCTGCACGGGTGGCAGTAAAGCGTTCTTTTCCGGTCTTGCGATTGCGACCAACAAACGTCTCTTCAGTTTTGTCGGTTGGTATCCACTCGGTGCCCATGTCCAACAAATTGACGAACCATTCGTTGCTTAGAACGCCACGCTTTGTCGTGAACACGCCGTGCTTGGTGCCGCCAAAATTGGCGCCCAGCGTGCGCATGCCAGCGATCAATACCGTCATTTCTGGTGCGCTCAAGTTGAGCAACACTGCTTTTTCGAGCAACAACTGTTCGGTGGTCGCAACATGGCCCGGACGGACATAGTTGCGGAACGCATCGAAAGTCGGTTCGAGCACTGCAAACGACGCTGCATCGGTTTGTTCGGCAGATGCGTCGGTGCGACCACCACGGAACGGAACCTCAATTTTGACACCGGCATCCGCTGCGGCTTTTTCAACCGCCGCGCAACCAGCGAGCACGATGAGATCGGCCATCGACACTTGCGCGCCTTTTTTGTTGCTGGCGTTGAAAGCATCACGAATTTTCTCGAGAGACTTGAGCACCTTTTGCAACTCGGCTGGTTCGTTGACTTCCCAATTGATCTGTGGGGCCAATCGCACGCGTGCACCATTGGCGCCGCCACGTTTGTCAGTGCCACGGAATGTGGAAGCCGACGCCCACGCAGTTTTCACCAATTGCGAAACGCTCAAGCCAGACTTCAACACGCGACGCTTCAAATTTTTGACGTCGGTTGAAGTGAGGCGCTTGCCGGTCGCCTTTGGCACTGGGTCTTGCCAAATGAGTTCTTCTTTCGGCACCAATTTGCCTAGATAACGAGCTTTTGGTCCCATGTCGCGGTGCGTAAGTTTGAACCACGCTCGTGCAAACGCGTCGGTGAACTCGTCGTGATTCTCGCGGAATCGCTTCGAGATCTTCGCATACGCAGGGTCCATTTTGAGTGCCATGTCGGCTGTCGTCATCACCGGTTGGTGAGTGCGCGACGAATCGTGAGCATCTGGCACAACTTTTAGCGCGCCGTTTTTCGGCACCCACTGATGAGCGCCAGCCGGACTCTTTGTCAGCTCCCACTCGTTGTCGAGCAGAATCTGGAAATATTCGCCGTCCCAACGAGTCGGGTGAATTGTCCAAGCGCCTTCGATGCCGCTGGTGATTGTGTCGACACCTTTGCCACTACCCATCGTGTTGCGCCAGCCGAGACCTTGTTCTTGAATCGGTGCACCCTCTGGCTCACGACCGACATAAATGTCGGGGTTGCCCGCACCGTGCATCTTGCCGAACGTGTGGCCACCTGCAGTCAACGCAACAGTCTCTTCATCGTTCATCGCCATGCGGGCGAAAGTTTCACGAATGTCTTTTGCTGACGCGAGTGGGTCGGGGTTTCCGTTCGGGCCTTGCGGGTTGACGTAGATCAATCCCATTTGCACTGCACCCAACGGGTTATCTAGTTCGCGATCACCTGAGTATCGCTTGTCGCCCAACCATGTAGTTTCTGCACCCCAATAGGTGTCGTCTGGTTCATAGACATCGGCGCGACCGCCACCAAAACCGAAAGTCGGGAAGCCCATCGACTCGAGCGCGACGTTGCCAGTCAGCACAAACAAGTCGGCCCAAGAAAGCGACTTGCCATATTTCTGTTTGATCGGCCAAAGAAGACGACGTGCCTTGTCGAGGTTGGCATTGTCTGGCCACGAATTTGTCGGCGCAAAACGGTGCATGCCCGTGCCTGCACCGCCACGACCATCGCTGATGCGATAGGTGCCTGCGGCATGCCACGCCATGCGGATGAAGAATGGTCCGTAATGGCCATAGTCGGCGGGCCACCACTCTTGCGAGTTGGTCATTAGTTTTTTGAGATCAGCAACTACGGCGCTGAGATTAAGTTTGGCGAACTCTTTTGCGTAGTCGAAATTGGGATCCATTGGGTCGCCAACTTCTGGGTTGTTGTGCAACACCTTGATGTTGAGTTGATTCGGCCACCACTCTTTGTTGGTTGGACCCATTTTGTTGTCGGTCACCGAGCCGGTGAACGGGCATTTCGCCACACCTTCATTTGTTGGTCTTTGTAGGTCGGTCATTTTGCTTTTTCCTTTTTTGTTAGGGGACTGATTGTGTTCTTGGTTTTATTATTCTTTGCTTTCATCTTGCTCTGCTTGCGATCTTTGGCACAACTTGCGCAAAGACCCCAATAAGAAACGTCGGCTTCGTCAATGACGAAACCATGAGTGTGTGATGCAGTTAGACACGGTCGATAACCAACCGCGCAATCGACATCGCCGACTGCGCCGCACGAGCGACAAACCACATGGTGATGATTGTCGCCGACACGGCTCTCGTATAGCGCCACAGAGCCGACTGGTTGAATCTTGCGCAACACACCGCGCTCGACCATTGTTGAGAGTGTGTCGTAAACCGATTGTTTCGAGATCGAACCGAGATCTTTTTTGACAACAGTCACGATTTGATCGGCTGGGGCATGCGGGTTGTCGTCGACTGCGCGCAGCACGGCGAGGCGTTGCGCGGTGACTGGCAGTTGATGTTCGCGCAGAGTGGCTAACGGATCAAAATGCACATCTGCAAGATAGCAGAAGTTTTGGACTTAGTCCAAAACATTCATCTAGAGTTCAACTAGGCGCTTTGAAACTTGTCACCTGAATGTCCGACTAGGTCGGACGAAAATTAGCGCTTCTTCTTTGCTGCTGGCTTAGCAGGAGCAACAGGCTTGCGCACTGTCACGATTTTTGGTGGCTTTGCAACACCGAGTGCGATGTCTTTGAAGCCCTTGAGCGCGGTGATCTTGGCAACAGTTTTTGCCTTGACTTGCACTTGCTCACCAGTTGCCGGGTTTCGAGCCATGCGGGCTGGTCGGTACTTCTTCGCAAATTTCGCGAAGCCCGAAATG
>RFMT01000242.1 GCA_009927565.1 Acidimicrobiia bacterium | reverse complement strand
ACCGGGGTTTTTGGCGAGTTGTTTGTTGGCTTCTTCGCGGCTGTAGCCGCCCGACAGCGCGACGACTCGCACGACTCGCGGGTGCTTAACTAGTTCTCCGAAAAAGCCGGTTTCATTTGGCAACGTGAGTTTGAGCATTACGTTTTGATCGCCATTGAGAGAATTCAATTGACCAAGAATTTCGGCCTTTAACAAAGCCTCGGCGGCGCTTTTCTCAGGGCTCTTGATGTCTACCTCTGGTTCGATGATTGGCACAAGACCCGCGCTGACTATTTCTTTGCCGATTTCAAATTGTTGTCTGACCACATCACTGACGCCTCTTTCGTTGGCGAGTTTGATCACCGAACGCATTTTTGTGCCAAACACACCATGCGCCTTTGCATTTTCAAGTCGCGCGCTCAATTCGGGGATCGGTTTCATGATTTGCGCACCGTTTGCTTCGTCAGCCAAACCATTATCAACTTTCAAGAATGGCAAAATTTGTTTGTTCTGCCAAAGAAACTCAGCAGTTCCTTTGCCGTCATCGTGCGGTTCATCGTCATCTCAAAAAGAATCGCGCCCAAGATTCGCTCGCTGGTGAAAACTGGGCTGCTGATGATTCTTGAACGCATCGCGTGAATCAGGTCAAACATTTCAGTGTCGTTTTTGTATTCTGATTCTTCGACGCCATAAAGCTTGAGCGCTTTTGGCGTGCTGCCACCGCTCTGATCTAGCGCAGCGATAAAGCCTTTGCCAGATTTGGCTTTTTGTAGTTGTTCAGCGTTTACTTTTGTGGCCATGGTGCGTGTCCTTTATGCGTTTAACGCGATGCGTTGAATAATAACGCAGTTTGAACAACCCCTATAAATGCGGGTTGACCAACACTCGACCACGCATTTTGCCTGCCAAAATTTTGTCAAGTTGTTCGCTTAAGTCGCCGAGGCCGATGATCTCGACACTTTGTGTTTCAAGCCAAGTTGGTTTAAGGTCGGTGGCGATTCGTTGCCACATCGCCTTACGTGGTTCGATCGGCGTTTGTACGCTGTCGATGCCAAGTAGGTTGACGCCACGCAAAATGAATGGCATCACGGTTGTTGAAATGCCAGTGCCGCCGGTGAGCCCACTTGCAGCAACGCTGCATCCGTATTTAAGAGTGCGAAAAATGTAGGCGAGTGTTGCGCCTCCGACACAATCAACTGCACCTGCCCAACGTTCACGTTCAAGTGGCTTTGGTGACTCGGCTGAAGTTTCAGCGCGGTCGATGATTTCGCTCGCGCCAATTTTCTTCAGCCATTCGGCATTTTCTGGTTTACCTGTGCTGGCAACAACTTCGTAACCTCGCAAAGCGAGCATGCCAACTGCAACCGAGCCCACACCGCCGGTTGCGCCAGTAACAAGAACCGGACCTGAGCCTGGTTTGAGACCTGCTTTTTCAAGTGCGTCAATTGACAGCGCCGCGGTGTAGCCCGCGGTGCCGATCATCATTGCGGTTCGCGAGTCGAGACCGGCGGGCATTGGCACAAGCCATGAAGACTGCAAGCGTGCGTATTGCGAAAACCCGCCATGATGTGCAACGCCGATGTCGTAGCCGTGGCCGATAACACTTGAGCCGACTTTGAAGTTCGAGTTCGACGACTCGATAACTTTGCCAGCGAGGTCGACGCCACCAATCAGCGGATCGATGCGTGCGATGCGGCCAGACTCAGTGCTTGCCAAACCGTCTTTAAAATTGATGCCTGAGTATTCGACTTGAACAAGCACATCGCCTTCGCCGAGTTGATCGATTGGCATGTCGACAACTTTGCGCGCCCAACCTGATTCGGTTTTGCCGACAGTAAATGCACGACTTGTGTTTGGTGTGTTCATCGAGTTTTCTCTTTTCTTCTCAGTGTTGTTTAATTTTTAGCCTGGCGCTGATTTTGGATCGCTGATCGAGAATCAGATCTGTGCTTGACAACTCGAGTTTTGAGTCAGTGTAAGTCCAGATTTCGTCGTGAACTTCTACAAGTTCGTCAAATGCTTTCATCGGGTTGTCAAGAGTTTTTAGATCTGCAATTTTGTAAATACAAACGTTGAAAACTGATTGTGCGCCAGCGGCCTCTGTCGCTTTATCGACAACATCTGCCCACTGATGCTCAAACTTGAGCACCGCTTGAGGATTGTCAAATTCGGTCATCGCCTCGGATGTTTCGCTAAAAATTAGACCCAGTGTTTGATTGGCTATCTTGACGCGCAGGTTTTGTAATTCGTCGTTTAGCGCTTGAGCAATGTCTGCTGGTTTGTATTGCCGTGATTTTTTGCGACGCAAACTTATGTCGCCAGACTTTGCCGCGCAAAGCCAATTTGTGGTTGGTTGATCGAAGATTGCTGAACGATTTTCAAAGGTGTCGGCGCCGTTTCGTCTACGACGAGCAACACATGGCGACTCGCAATCTTCATCGCCCGAGCGAACAAAGTTTTTGCATCGATGTCGAGCGCAAAGGCCAATTGGGCGATGACGTCGACCGTTGGTGTTGGTGTCGCTTTCGTTTTTGACTTCGTATTACGTGCCCGCTCGAGGGCGACAACATATGGCTGCGAGATCTTTGCGCGTTGGGCGAGTTCGCGAGTCGACCAACCCAATTGGCTGCGCTTGAAATGCAGAAATTTCGCGAATGCGATCGAATCAAACCGCAACAGGTCTTTATTAGAGGTCAGTTTGCTCGCGGTCATTGCTGATAACTATAGTAATCGGCAATGATTCAGAGCAAATTAGTCGCCAATTCACCGTGGCCGTTTTTTATTTTGGCAGTTGCAAGCGGTTGGTGGTTGCTGATGCAGCATCATCTGTCGACGAATGGTTCTGTTCATTCGCACGCGCCTTCAAATGTTTTTTTGATGTGGGTATTGATGACCTTGGTGATGATGTCAACCACGGCTGTGCCAGTTTTGCAGTCACTTCGTAGCATCACCCAGAATGCCACGCAATTGATTTGGTGGGCTTTTGTTTTGGGATATTCGGTCATTTGGTTTGGCTTCGCACTTGGGGCATCGTCACTGCAACTGGTGATCGGCGAACTCAACTTGTTAGATGCGCACACCGGCTTGAACAAGTCACTGAGCGCTGGTTTGTTGATAACTGCTGGCCTGTATCAATTTTCTTCGCTCAAGCAACGCTGTCAGTCTGAATGTCTTGCACCGATGCAGTTTTTTCTGCGGCATTGGCGCGACGGCGCAATTGGGGGACTCAAAATGGGTCTGCGTCACGGTGTTACTTGTGTTGGTTGTTGTTGGGCCCTGATGTTGCTGGCATTCGTCGGCGGGTTGACAAATATTTGGTTCATGGTGCTGAGCGCCGCGGTGATGGCAGTCGAGAAGTTTCCCGTGATTGGGCGTCGGCTAACCACACCGCTAGGTGTTTTGATAATCGTGTGGGGTATTGCAGTTTTTGCGAGTCTGTTTTCTGGTGCTGGTGGCGCGCACGATCATTTAAATCCTTAACAAAATTTAAAAAGCGAAAGGAAATCAAATTATGGGCACAGAGAGTTGGTCGATCGAGGGCGAATTAATCTTGAATTGCAACTGCACGGTGTTTTGCCCGTGCGTTGTTTCACTTGGTACACATCCGCCGACCGAGGGTTACTGTCAGGCGTGGCTGGGTGTGCGCATTGATAAAGGCAAATCAGGGCTGACATTTTTGTCGGGTCTGAATGTGGCGATGCTGCTAGATATTCCGGGCAAAATGGAGCGCGGCAACTGGACGACCGCTCTGTGGATTGACGAGCGTGCAACCGACGAACAATTTGAGAAGATCGAAAATATTTTTACCGGTGCGAGTCGTGGCACGACAGGATTATTCAAGTTGCTCGTCGGTGAATATCTTGGCGCCTCGCGTTCACCGATTAGTTATGTCACCGAAGGTCAGAAGCGTTCGTTGAGTGTCGGCAAGTTCATTCAGGGTGCAGTAGAGCCAATTGGTGGCGCGCGCGAGAACGAAGAGGTGAGCGTAGTCAACACGCAATATTGGATGGGCCCAGAAGTTGTCGTTGCCAAGGCGGCCCAAGGTCGAGTGCGTGCGTTCGGTCGAGTATGGAACTTCGAAGGTCGCAGCGCAGAGATTTGTCAGATCAAGTGGGTCGGCCCATGACGATGATTTACACACCGACAATTCAGCCGCCAAAAAATGCGCCACAATTGGCGATTACGCGTCGCACTCGTTCGACACCATTTTCAAGTCGTGTTGAAGACTTCGGCGTGCAGGCTTACACGATTTATAACCACATGTTGTTGCCGACACGCATTCGCGGAGTCGAGGAAGATTATTTTCACCTTCGGAGCAAAGTTCAGCTTTGGGATGTTTCTTGTCAGCGACAAGTTGAACTGCGTGGCCAGATGCGGCACGACTCGCGCAGCTAATGACCGTTCGTGATTTGCGCAAACTCGAGATCGGCAGGTGCGCGCTTGCGCCAGTTTGTGACCAAGATGGTTTTTTGCTCAACGACCCGGTTGCGATTCGAGTCGCTGAAGATCGGTTTTGGTTTTCAATTTCAGACCTAGATATTTTGCTCTGGGCACAGGGCATCGCACTCGGCATGAAGCTTGATGTGCAGATTTTTGAACCAGAGATCTGGCCCCTCGCCGTGCAAGGACCAAAAGCCGAAGAGGTCGTTGTTGCTGTTTTTGGCGAGGCGGTTCGAAAGACGAAGTTCTTCAGGTTCGACAATCTCGATTTTCGGGGTCACAAGTTTTTGGTGGCACGCAGTGGATGGAGTGCCCAAGGTGGCTTTGAAATTTATGTCGACGACGCTGCGATCGGTTTGCAACTTTACGATGCGCTGGCTGAGGCTGGTAAACAATTCGATATTGGTCCGGGTTGCCCGAACTTGATCGAGCGCATCGAGGCAGGCTTGATGACTTACGGCTCTGACATCACTCGCGCAGACACACCTCTCGAAGCAGCAATGGAGCAGTATGTTTCGCTAGATGCCGACATTGAGGCGATTGGCCTCGACGCAATTCGTGCGGTTGCCAAGCGGGGCATTGATCGTCGTGTTTGCGGTTTGACAATTGATGGACCAAAAGTTCCCGCGAATCGCAACCCGTGGCCCGTCAAAGCGAACGGCAAGCAAATTGGTTCGGTGACTTCGGCGGTGTGGTCGCCACGTCTTGAGACGAATGTTTCACTCGGTCAACTCGCTATTGACTACATATCGGTTGGCACACAGGTGACTGTTCAAACCCCTGATGGCGAATTCTCTGCAAAGGTTTCACCGGTTCCGTTTCCGTAAAACCACGCGACATTTTTTATAGTTATCAATGATTGTGACTTCTCAGTCTGAACAAATCAACAGAGTATTCTGCAGAAGTGAGCAAATTGTGATTGATTTAATTTTGTTGGCGAATTTTGTTGCTACGGCCGTGATGACTGGTGTCATCTGGTTCGTGCAGTGGGTTCATTATCCGCTGTTGGCGACTGTGCCTGTTGATCGTGCAGTCGAAACCGCAGTCGTACATCAACGACGCACGGGTCAGGTGTTGGCTTTGCCGATGGCTGCCGAAGGTGTGACTACTTTATGGCTGCTGGTCAGTCGCCCTGATGCTGTGAGTTTGGTTTTGCCCTGGATTGGCGCAGTGTTGTTGGCAGTTGCGCTTGGTAGCACGGTGTTTTTGTCTGTGCCGCTGCATTCAAAGATGGCCTCAAACCCAACTGCTGATGTTGGCCGACGTCTAGTGGTGACGAATTGGCCGCGAACAATTGCTTGGAGTGCACGTGCAGTTGTTTGCTCTGTGATGTTGTTGCAAGTAGTTCGTGCGTAGAGATCAGCGATGAGTTATTCAGAAGTTTGCCCTCAGCCCGTGCGCCGCGCGGTGATGAAACAAGGCTGGTATGACCTCGCATATATTCACTTTCGCTACAGCGTCGAAGAAGTCGCACGAATTTTGCCAGACGGACTCGAAGTCGACGTGTGCGACGGCTCGGCGTGGGTCGGGCTAATTCCTTTTTCGATGCGCGGTATTGGTGTGCCAGGTTTGCCCGCCGTGCCGTACCTC
>RFMT01000083.1 GCA_009927565.1 Acidimicrobiia bacterium | reverse complement strand
GGTTCGTTTGCCGAAATTAACGTGCGCACGTATGTGCGTCGTAATGGCGTGCCTGGTGTTTGGTTTTGCTCGTTGGATATAAATCGGTTACTGCCGACGATTGTCGCGCGCACGACCTACACGTTGCCGTATTGCTTTGGTCGAGCCAGCAATAAACGAGTGGGCGACGAATTGCATACAAAAGTTGAGCGACGTTGGCCTCGCACTGATAGTGCGGCAAAAACAAAAATTCATCTGAAGATCGGTGAGCGAATTGTTTCACCGTCGCCGCTTGAAGTTTTTCTCAGTGCACGCTGGGGTCTTTATACGACAACACGTGGCGGCAGTTTGAGATATGCGCCGATTTCGCACGAGCCATGGCGTTTGCACCGTGCAGAAGTTATTGCGCTTGATGATTCGCTGATTGAAGCAGCAGGGTTTGCGTCGCCGACAGTTGCCGCAAACGGCGAACCGCATGTCATGTTTTCGTCTGGCTTACCTGTTCGCGTCGGATTGCCGAAGCGCGTCAACTAGGCGCTTTCTAATTATCAGTGAATGATTAGTCAGTTTTTAGTCGTGCCTGGACGATAGTTTTCGCGATCGGCTGCTGCTCGCAGAGAAGTCATCCCATAGACAAACGCGCCAGTCATCACGATTAAAAAAATCACGCTGCCAAAGCCGAAGAGTGCCGCGAGAGACATGTTTATTTCTCTTTGCTCTTGCCAGCCAACATAAACGCGCCGAGTGCGAGAATCGACGGCACCCAAACGCCGACATAAATGCCATTCAACCGATCTTCGACCACGTCGCTCTGAAAATAGAGCCAGACGCTTAACACGAGGCTTGCTGCAGCGGCGAGAAGTGTGGTGACTCGCAAAACTGTTTCTGGTTTCATTTGATGTATTCCTCCGAGGCAATCATAGACCACGAGAGACTTTTAGTCATGTCAGAATGTTGTTGATTATGGCAACTTTAAGCCTGTTTAGCGAACCACAAGAGTTGTTGCCTTTTGACGGAAGTGCAATTTTGCACAATCATTTTTTTGACGAGAAATTTTCACGTGAGGCGTTCGATTTGTTGCGCGAGAACACGCCATGGGAGCAACCAGAGATCGTGATGTTTGGCAAAAAGTATCCGCAAGCTGGCTTTTCGACCTGGCACACAGACACGGGCGTAAGTTACGTGTATTCAGGTATCGAGCGCATCGCACACCCGATGACAGAAGTTTTGCACGAGTTTCGCCGGCGCTGCGAGACGGCGTCAGGGGCGAAATTTAACTCGGTGTTGGTCAATCTTTATCGTGATGGTCGCGACAGCGTTAGCTGGCATTCAGATAACGAGGCGATCAACGGTCGCGAGCCGACAATTGCGTCGGTGAGTTTGGGTGCGACGCGTCGTTTCGACTTGCGACACCGTGAAACAAAAGAAACCGTAAAAGTTGATTTAGAAAATGGATCTTTGCTTGTGATGTCGGGGCTCTCGCAGCAGTGTTGGGTGCATCAGATAGCAAAAACGGCGAAGCCTGTTGGCCCGCGCATCAATTTAACTTTTCGGTTGGTGCAGTCGGTCTAGATAATTGCGCAGTGCGGGTTGCGGCGGTTTGGTTTATTTTGAGTTAGTTTGCGGCGCCGACAGTTTGTGTGCGCAGAGTTATGTCGTTGCACGACTCGCAGACACTTTGCGGAATGACTCCAAGTTTCATCAAGAAACTAAACATGATGCAGCCGAGGCAAATCGCAAATACTGATTCGAGGGTCGCAGCGAAGATAAGTGCAGCGATGACGAGTTTTGCTGCGAGTGAATAGTCGAGCAATGTGAGCGTGAGTGCTGTCGCGGCGAAGGTTAATCCGATTGTTTGGGCGAATCTTTTTGGTGGGCCAGGCACGAATTTGTGATTGAAATTTAGTCTTGGTGTGATGATGCGTGTCACGATTAGTGCGAGGGGGCTGAATGCGGGGCCGGCTACAACGCGTGCGGCAAAGCCATAGGTGAGTGCGAGAAGAATAAGTGTCGAGTTGGTTAGCAAAAATGCTGTACTTATTAATACGACACCGGCGGCGACAAGTCGTGCGGATGTTTCGTTTGCAGGATTCGGAAATGGATAGCGCTTTGACATGCGCCTCAGCCTACCCCTAATCCCGACCAATTTAGTCAGGTATTT
>RFMT01000087.1 GCA_009927565.1 Acidimicrobiia bacterium | reverse complement strand
GGCCCGCTCAACTAAAAAGTCAGCCGCCAAATTGCAGGCGGCGATTATCTAAAGTTGTCGGCTATTTAACGATGTACGTCAAGACTTCGATCATTTGATCAAACTTTGCCGAGCCCTCAGCAAAAAGAGTGACTTGGCAAGTGCCTGCCTGGCGAAACTTGATCGTGACATTCGTTGTGCCAGTTGTCGTACAAATCTGTCGCGTCTCGTCTGAAGATACGGCAACAACTTGCCCTCTTGAAGTTCTCAACTTGTTTGACTTGATCGAGACGGTGTCGCCCACTTTGTAACTCGCACCGTCGCGCTTTAACCCAAGTTTTGCTGCCGGCAATGTTTGACGTGGCAAAAACTTCAATGGCACAATCGTGTCAAGTGCAGTGTCCGTAATGCCCCGGTGGTCGCGATAAATAAACAGCGAACAGTTCGCCACACCACAGTCGTAAGTCTTGCTTACGCCATTTGCATCAACTTTCGTAAATCGCGAACGCATCATCAGAACTAGTTCGCTGGTCGCAGACTGAGAGCCGCGCTGCCCATCTGTGGTCGCCCAAATCATTGTTCCGGTTTCGGTGACGCTGCCGTTGCAGATCAAACCGGTAGCCGCTCTTTGACCCAAACTTGGCTTGTAGCACTGCGAAATATAGACACCTTGACCTGCGGGCACGCTCGACAACTTGATCGAGACAACTTCAAGATCAGCAATTTTTTCGGTCTTGCTGACTGTGACACCAACAGCCGCTGAGACCTGCGTCGGCAACGCGATCAACAACAACGAAACAACTGTGACCAACATCGACGATCGAGAAACGAACTTCTGATTGAACATATTGAATTTCCTTGTAACTTTCGGGGGATAAAAACTATTGATTTGAAAACGTGATCGGCACAAAAACATCTTGTGATCGATCTGTGTATCGCAAATGATCAGACCTTGTGACCACACCGCACTTAAGTACCGTGCAATCCAACGCTCCGCTCTTGGCGACGATTTCAAGTTCAACAGTAAATGATCCATCCGGTAAAAATGGTGTCGTGAGACCAACGGCATAACCCGGTGGATTCGACGAAACCCAAACAGAACTCGCCGACGAACCATCGATATTCACCCCGCCAATGCAAGTGGCTTGTGGCCCTGGTGCGGCCTGTGTGCAAACAGTTACGTAAACACCTTTTCTCACATCGAAACCCGTTCCGCGAACTGTGACTGATGTCCCATTTGGGTT